>DATMZP010000605.1:0-27475 GCA_035573595.1 Hyphomicrobiaceae bacterium | reverse complement strand
GATCCCGTCCGGGTCCACCAGCATCAGCTGGTAGGCGCGCAGGAACACCTGGTGCGAGGGGTGAGATGTGTACGTCTGGTTCTGGTCCACGAACGGCGTGGTGGTGTTCTCGTTGTCGTGGATGTCGTCGGCCGTGCCGAGCACGCCGTCGGGCCCGGGATGAACGGCAATGTTGGTCGCGCGCGTCTCGACCATGAAATTGGTCGGCGAGCCCGGCTCGAACAGCGGATCGTCGGGCTGCAGCGGAACGAAGATGATGTCCTGCCCACCTTTGGTGACAAGATCGAGTCCGTGATCGAAGAACTGCCCGAAGAACGTGAACCAGGCGTTGAACGGCACGGTCAGGCCGAAGTCGGGTTTCACGTTGGGGATGTAGAAGACCGGGCTGTCGTCGGCCGTTCCGAAAACGCCGTCGAGCCCCGGACTGAAAACCGTCGCAGCCCCGTCGTTCCCCGCCGCAGCCGCCACCGCCGCTGGATTATTCGCTGTCTGATCGACAATCAGGTTCGAGATGATGCGCGGTTGCGCGTCGACGACCGTTCCCGAGGTCTGCGCGTAGGACGTACCGAGGTCCGCCGGGCGGAATACCGGGGTCAAGAGGCGCGGGAAGACCGTGTCGGCCGCTCCGAACTGGGTCTGGTCGATGCTCACCGTGGAATTGTCGATGAAGACCAGGTTATTGTACGACCCGTCGACCGTGCGCAGCCCCCAAGGCACTTGCACGTTGGGCAGGACGTTTACAAGATTGGAGCCGTCGATACCGCCGCTCTCGGCGATCAGGATCTGGTTGAGAATGAACTCGAGATCGGATCTAATGAAGGTGACCATTTCATCCCCCGTTCGCTCCAACCAGTGCCCCGAGAGGCAAAGCTGGCGTGTGCAGCAACACGATTTGCCGGAGCCGATCCTAGAGCGGGGGTCCGCATGCAAGCGAGAGACCGGGGCACGACAATCGGTCGTCTCTTGGTCTATCGGTCCGTTTCGTACTCTATTGTGCGTTGGTCCCAATCATCTGTGCGACCTTGCTCTGTATAGGCGCCGGCGGAGAACCGAGTAAACAATAGCCATGGCCCTGACCTGGTTTTACCGAGCTTCCGTGCTGAACGCCTCGCAGCTTGCGACCTGGTGGCGGGGGCTGCCCCTTCCATTGAAGGCCGCGGTCGGCGCGTCGGGGTTGGTCGTTGCCGCCATGACGTATCTCGGTATGGTCGTAGCCGGGCACGCCAGGGAAAACGTGCTGCAAAAGCATGCGTCGGCAGCGGCTCTTTACATGAGCAATTTTGTCGAACGGCACGTACAGGAGCTTGAGAGCAAGTCCACCATTTCCGACGAGAACCGGTTGGCCCTCGATGGGCTTTTGTCGCCAGCCTCCATGCATAGGCCGGTTATCGCTTTTCGCATCTGGAAGGGCGATACCGTGGTCTTCAGCAACGAGCGCGACCTTATTGGCCGGACGTTTGCGCGCACCGCTGCGCGTGAGCTTGCGCTGCGGGGTCAGGTTGCCCTTGAATTCGAGCAGCCGGACGGCGATGACGATGAACAGGTGCGGTCGCTAAAGGTGCCGGTGCTCGAAGTGTACGCACCGGTACGCCAAGGGGGCACCAATCGCATCATCGCTTTGGCCGAAACCTACGAGATCGGAGTCGAGTTGAAGCATGAGGTCTTGGTCCATCAGCTCTCTGCTTGGTTAGCCGTTCTGGCCACTACCCTGACGATCGTCATACTGTTGTTCATCCTGGTCGGCTCGGGCGAGGTCGAACGCAGCTTTCTTCTCGACCGCATGGGGGAGAGCGAACGACGCCGCAAGAGGGTCAGTGAAGCGAACCTCCAAGTCTGTGCGATGAACGAGCGATGTTTGCGGAGCATGGGAACCGGATTGAACGAAGGGCCAGGGCAGTACATTGCGCTGGCATTGTTGAAATTCGAGGCGCTGGAGGAACTCGCTACCAGGGCCAACTCGGTTGCCCCCATTTCCGTCGACGGCTACAAAGAGGACTTGACGACAATCCGAGAGGCATTGAACGCGACCCTCCAGCACATCCGTGGCATTTACGGCGGCTTTCCCCCGACTGATATCGAATGCCTTTCTCTGCGGGACACTCTCGACAGAGCCGCGGCGCATCATGAGCGTCTGACGGGCGTGAACGTCAAGCTGGAGAGCCATGGACTGCCGGACCAGCTACCGTTCCCGCTGAAGACGGCGCTCTATCGCTTCACGCTAGAGGGGCTCGGCAGCACCTACCCGGCGTTGGTGCAAAGCGTAAGCGCGTCCGCAGAGGATCAGTCCCTGACCTTGAGGATCGCCGGTGGGCGCGGTACCTTGCACCCAGATGCCCAACGGCTCTTCAGCTGCCCCGCGCTCGAAGGCCTGCGTAACCGGATAGAAGCCCTGGGTGGGGCGCTGGAGCTCGCGCCGACGCACGATGGCGGAATGACGATCGTCGCCGAGCTCAATTTGGCCGACGTGGAGCTGGCTCGTGACTGACAAGATTCGGGTCGCAATTGTGGACATTTACCCCATTTTCCGCGAAGGGGTGGCGCAAGCGCTGCGTCGGGACAAGCGTTGTCTCGTCGTTGGAGAGGGTACCACGGTAGAAGACGCGGAGCGAGTGGCCGGCGGCCAGCTGGACGTCCTGCTCATCGAAGCTGCCGTGCGTGATAGCCTGCGAGCCGTCAGGTCGATCTTGGCAACGCGCAAGCGCGTGAAGATTGTGTTCCTTGCGTCGGTGGAGGATGAGGTGCATGCCACTCAGGCATTGCGCGACGGCGCTCAGGGCTACCTTATGAAGGGTGTCAGCGCGGCCGAGCTGATCAGGGCGATCGTGGCGGTCCACAATGGCAAGCGCTCTATCACCTCGGAGCTGGCATGCCGCTTGATCACCAGGTCGGAACCGCCCAGGAGCAGCGAGCAGTTGAGCCTTCGCGAGCGCCAGGTCATGGACCACACGTCAAGGGGGCTGACCAACAAGGAGATTGCGAGCTTGCTGGGTCTGACTGTTAGCACGATCAAACACTACAAGTCCCTCGCGTTTCGGAAGCTCGGCGTTCGCAATCGATTGGAGGCCACGATTTTCGCAGACGGACAAATCTCCAAAGCGAAGAGCTGACTAGCCGATCGACGGATGCCGCTCTGCAGGACCCCTCGCGAGGACGCCGTCGCTGCTGCGCCCGGAGGAAGCTGAAAGCCGGAGCTCCGGCCTTCCACGGGCCTTCCACGGGCCGCTTGCCGTCCACATGCGCCAGCACTACGCTCCCCAGAAGGGGTCAGACCCCTCGCCTCAGACGTTGAGCTGAAAATCGAGGCCAGGGGCGAGCGGGCTGACCCCTTATGCTCCGAAGCCGCAGCGAGGGCGGGGAGCTGGAGAGGCGAGTGTGTTGACGAAGATTGGACGGGGGGCGCAGGTGCCCCGGCGAATGCACCTGTGCCTGTTGCTTGCGGTGCTTGCGACCGCGCTGCCCGCGGTCGGCAGGGCCGGCGCTGCCGATCGGTATCCATCTCAGACCGTCAAGATCATCGTCCCCAATCCCGCCGGCGGCACGGCCGACGCCCTGCCGCGCATCGTTGCCGACGCGCTGACGGGCATGTGGAAGCAATCGGTCGTCGTCGAGAACAGGGCCGGAGCGGCCGGCAACGTGGGCGCGGAATCCTTCTCGCGCGCTCAGCCGGACGGCTACACGCTCCTGGCATCGCCACCCACCACGCTGGCGATCAACCAGTCACTCTACAAGAAGCTGAATTACGACCCAACCAAATTCAAGGCGATCACGATTCTCGCCAGCTCGCCCAATGTGCTGATTGTCAGCCCGAAGCTGGGGGTATCCACCGTCAAGGAGCTGATCGAGAAGGCCAAGGCCAATCCCGGGGGCATTGCCTACGGTTCGCAGGGGATCGGCGCCACCTCCCACCTGACCACCGCGCTGTTCGAGACCATGGCCGGTGTGAAGTTCAACCATGTGCCTTATCGCGGTACCGCCCCCGCCATGAACGACCTGCTTGGCGGGCACATTCTCTTCATGTTCGACAATCTCTCGTCCTCGCTCCCGCAGCACCAGTCCGGTGCGCTCAGGATCATCGCCGTGTGCACGCCCGAGCGCTCGCCCCACCTGCCCGATGTGCCGACCATGTCGGAGGCGGGCCTGCGAGGCTTCACCTCGTTCGCGTGGTTCGGACTGGTGGCGCCTCCCGAGACGCCGGACGACATCGTTGCGAAGATCAACAAGGACGTGGTCGCCGCGCTCAAGACCGAGGAGCTGCGCAGGAAATTTCTGGCCCAGGGCGCCGAGCCCGTCGGCAACACACCCCAGGAAATGGCGTCCTTCCTGGAACGCGAGCGCGCGCTGTGGGGTGGCGTCATCGAGAAGGCCAGTCTCAAGGCTGCGGAATAGGCGGCGCGCTGCCACAAGGGGATGAGAGTTGCCATGGCCATGCAGCCGCTTCGCATCGCGGTTGTCGGTGGCGGCATCGGCGGTGCTGCTGCTGCCGCCGCTCTCCTTCAGCGCGGCTTGGACGTCCGCCTCTACGAGCAGGCTCCGGCACTCGCCGAGGTTGGCGCCGGCGTCGCCATCCAGCCCAACGGCGTGCGCGCGTTGCAGCGGCTTGGTCTGGGCGACGAGCTCCTCCATTTTGGTGCCAGGTGGGTCGATCCGCAGTTCCGCCGCTCCGATGGAAGCTACGCGGCAGCCATGTGGCCGCCCGCGCTCGCCAGCAAGATCGAGTTCTACGGCATGCACCGGGCAGACCTGCTCGCCATGTTCGTCAATCGGCTTGCGCCTGAAATCATCAGCACCGGCCACAAATGCGTGGGCTTCGAGCAGGACGAGACGGGGGCAAGGCTCACTTTCGCCAACGGAGTACAGGCGACGGCCGATGTCGTAATCGGGGCGGACGGCATCCATTCAACCCTGCAGCGGTACGTCACGACCCCGTCCGCGCCGCTCTATTCGGGGTCCATCGCCTGCCGCGGCGTGATCCGGGCGGAGAGCGTCGCGTGGCCCGATGGCGCCATGCGCAACTGGCTGGGCGCCGGCAAGCATTTTCTCGTCTTTCCTGTACGTGCCAACGAGCTCATCAACTACGTGGGCTTCGTCACGAGCGACGAGCCGCTGAAGGAGTCCTGGTCTGCCGTCGGCGATCCTGCCGCTCTCGCCCGCGAGTTCGCCGGCTGGGACCCGCTCGTTGAGGCCATCATCGCCCAGGTGAAGACAACCTTCCGGTGGGGCCTCTTCGATCGCGAGCCTTTGTCCACCTGGACACGTGGGCGCTTGACCCTGCTGGGAGACGCCGCCCACCCTATGCTGCCGCACGCCGGACAAGGCGCAAATCAGGCCATCGAGGATGCGGTCGCCATTGCCGCGATATTGAGCCGCGCCGATCGGGCCTCGGCGCCGCGGGCGCTGCTCGTCTACGAGCGGCTGCGGCGCGAGCGTACCGCCGGCGTACAGCGCATGTCGCGTTTCAACGGCGCCCTCTATGAGGCCGCCAGCGGAAACCTGAGCGCCCGCGACGGTCAGCTTGCCGCCCAGCCCCAGCAACGCGCCTGGATCTGGAGCTACGACGCCGAGGCGGAAGCCTCTGCAGCCGCCCAGTTGCTCTAATCTAAGTCGGGCCGTGCGTGATGCTCCGATGATAGCGGCTCGGCGTAAGCCCGGTGGTCTTGCGAAATGCCGCACTGAAGGAGCTGGTCTCGCTGAAGCCCAACCTCGTCCCGATATCGGTCACCGAGAACGCGCGCTTCTCCAGCAGGGTTTTGGCGAGCTCGATACGACGGTTCGTATGATACCGATGCGGGGGCACACCGAACGATTGCTTGAACGCGCGGCTGAAGTGGTAGGGGCTCAACCGCGCCAGGTGAGCCAGCGTTGCAAGCGATATGGGCTCGGACACATGCTCCTCGATGTACGAAACGACGAGCCGTTGCTGCCATGTCGCCAGCCCTCCCCTGGCAGGGATGTCGCCGCGGCTCGGGCCGCTGTTCAATCGCACGAGCTCGTGCATGAGCACGGCGCCCAACGCTTCGAAGTAGCGCAGGCTATCGGGCAGGGGGCTCTGCAGCAGGCCTCTCAGTTTCGTGATCGTGCTCCATAGCGTGGCGTCCTCGAAGAGCCGGCGCGGTTTGAGGAGGTTGCTCGCAGGGTTGAGCGTGGATCGCAGCTCGGCCGGATCGAGGTAGACGTACAGGAGACGTGCCGGGCCGTGCAGCTCATGCCACTCGAAGTAGTCGTGTCCCGCAGGCACAAGCGTGAGCTTTGGCGTGAGCTTTGGTGTGAGGTCTCGCGGAGACGAGGGAGGCATGCCGTCGACGAAGATCTCGCCGTCCCGACGCACCCCTTGCTCATGCGCCACCAGCAGGTGGGAACCGCCACGATAGCGAAACTCGACGCGGCCACCGCTCGTCCATGCCACGAGCTCCACGGTCATTCCGCGCCCTGTCACCCGTTGACGCTGAACGGCTCCCGATGGAGAGATTTCAACGTGCGTCGGGCTCCGCTTGCCTGAGCTGCCGCAAAGGCGCGGTGGACCGATTGTCTGCTCAATCGCGTCAGGGGGCGATGCGAGCAGCGCAATGTCATCGAAGGATGCAAGGGCGCCAGCGCTCTCCGGAAGAGTGCTTGTGTTCCTCAGCACGGCCTAACCTCCTCGTCTCGTGAGATCGAGACCGTCTTAGCCGGGCGCGGGCGAGCCGCTCTATCCAACGGAGGTTGCCGCACCTGCGATATTGGTGGGGCTGGTCTAATACCTAGGTTTTAGCACGCATCCGGGCTGCGAAGCTCGCGCAAGCTCTCCGGCGCGCAGAATGAGCACCGCATAAGCCCTCGGTGCGGGTTGCCTGCCTTCTTCCGCGGGTGGCTGCCTACGACGGCTTTGTCCTGGAGAGGTCGAGCTTGTCGGCCATCCGCACCAGCTCCGCCAGCGACTTGGCACCCATCTTACGCATGACATGGCCGCGGTGGATCTTCACGGTGATCTCGCTCACGTGGAGGTCGCTGGCAGTTTGCTTGTTCATCCGGCCGGTGACCACGTGCGCCATGATCTCTCGCTCGCGGGCGGTCAGAGACTGAAAGCGCTCCCGCAAATGGCCGACGACTCCTGCCTCGCGCCACCGCGCGCGGTCGCGCTGGATCCCCAGCTGGATGGCTTCCAGCAATTCCTGGTCGCGGAACGGCTTGGTCAGGAACTCGATGGCTCCAGCCTTCATGGCCTGCACGCTCATCGGTATGTCGCCGTGGCCGGTGATGAATATGATTGGCAGGTGGATGTCGGATTTGAGAAGTTGGCTCTGAAGCTCTAGTCCACCAGCGCCCGGCAGCCTGACATCGAGCACAAGGCAGCCCGGCGCATCCGGCCTCGGATTCTCCAGAAACTCCTGCGTCGAGGAGAAAGCCCTCACCTCAAGCCCGACCGAGCGGAGAAGACCCGCCAGGGCCTCGCGAATGGAGGGATCATCGTCGACAACGTAAACGACGGGTTGCAGATCCGTCGCTTGAGACGAGGTGCGGCTTGCGTGTGCTCGTCGAATGCCGCTGCTCACTGGCAATCCCCGGAGGGCTTTGCTGGCCCCGGTCGCCCATCTTCCGGGAGAAGCCCCAATGGGGTGGAATGTTGTCGGCAAGAGAAGAGATCGCCATCGGGTAAAACCCCGAGGGAAATGCGGGAACGCGGCGCGCGCGAACGCCGCGCCGCCGAGCGATCGTGATTTGTAAGGCCCTGTGCCGTCCGCAGCGCAAGCTGCGCTGGCCTCTCAGTCGGCCGTTCCCGGTCTCAGTCGGCCGTTCCCGGTCAAGGCCGCCCAATGCTGCCGGTCCGGCCGAAGCCCCGCTGCGTGGCGGGGGCCGCCAGGCCGACCCCCGCCGCCATTGGGGCCTGCACCGGATCAGCCTGCGCGGCGGGCGGAGCCATCGCGGTCGTCAAGGCGGCAAGAGCCGCCAGGACCAGCCAACCGAGCCTCGTGTTGTCCCATTACGTCATGGCCTTCAGCCTCCGCGATCCCCTTCCTCCGCCCAGAACTTCTGTTGATCCTGGTCGCTCCAGACCGCCGGCTGTACCGCCTGGGACTTGTCGAGCTGTTGCGCCGCCTGAACGGTCGGCGTCAGATTCCCGAGGTCCTTGGGGCTGAAGGCCGCGCTGGCGGACGTGCCAATAACGGCAAAAACGGTGGCGGCCGTCATTCCGGACATGATGGCCTTGATGATGGTTGTCATGATCATTGTCCTTGGTTGTGCTTGATGCCCGGGCTCTTGCGTCCAGGCCCGGCTCATATGGGGCTCTCCGTGCGGCCACGCTTGGGTGCAATTGCTCCGGCTGACGCGATCTTGCGCCAAACCGTCAGGATTGCGACCGAGTACGCGCTTCGGGCCAGGCTTGCGCCTTGGGTTGGCCGGAGCCCCCTTTTGCGAATGGCAGCACCAAGGCAATCGGAGACCCTACGCCCGGCTGTCCTCCGCGAACGGCACGGTGAACTCGATGGTAGCGCCGGGGCCGTCGTTGTTGGTGGCTCGGATGCGGCCCCCGTGCGCCTCGACGATGGAGCGGGAGATCGACAATCCCATGCCCATGCCGTTGGATTTCGTGGTGTAGAACGCGCTGAAGAGACGGTTGGCATTCTGCGGGTCGATCCCAGTGCCGGCATCCTGCACGGCAACGAGCACCTGGCCCTCGCCGAGCTGGGAACGGACCGCGAGCCGTCGCCGCTGCTCGCTCACCCCGGCCATGGCTTCGATGCCGTTCATCACCAGGTTGATGATGACCTGCTGGAGCTGGACTCGATCTCCCACAACCGCGGGAAGCCCGGACGCCAGCTCCAGCCGCAGTGCAACCCGATGGCCGAGCACCTCGCGCTGCACCAGCAGCATGGCGTCGTTGATGACGTCGTTGATGTCGAGCCGCGTCATCTCCGGGGCGGCCTTCTTGGCCAGAGCGCGAATTCGGCGGACGACGCCGCTGGCCCGATCCGCATCGCGGAGGATGCGCTCGATGGCCCGGCTCGCCTCCTCGACCTCGACTTGCGGGACGCTGCGGGCGAGCCAGCGCAGGCCCACTTCCCCATTGGTGACAATGCCCGCGAGCGGCTGGTTCACCTCGTGCGCGATCGAAGCCGTCATTTCTCCCAGCGTCGTCACGCGGGTCGCGTGCGCAAGCTCGGTCTGAGCCGTCTCCAGCGCCTCCTGTGCACGCTTGGCTTCGGTGATGTCCATCACGGCGCCGACAACCTCCTCTGCACCTGCGCCGGTACCAAGCGTCACGCGGTGGGCGCGAACGTGCAGCTCCTTGACCCGCCCGTCCGGCATCAGCAAGCGGTACTCGAAGTCGAAGGTCCGCTCGCCTTGCTTCATGCGGTCGAGGTGGCGTTGCACAATCGGCAGGTCGTCGGGGTGAACGCGAGCGAGGACCAATGCCACCGACGGCTTCACCGTCTGGTCGTAGCCGAGGATCCGATAGGTCTGCTTCGACCATATCGTCTTCCCATCGTCGATCCTCCAGCCGAAGCTGCCTGTCTGGCTCAGCCGCTGAGCCTCGGCTGAATGCGCCTCGGTACGCCGAAGCGCGGCTTCGGCGCGTTTCTGATCCTCGATGTCGAAGCCTGCACTGTACCATTTGACCACCTCGCCTTGCTCGTCGCGCAGCGGCACGCGCCGGACGAGGTGCCAGCGGTATTCGCCGTCGGCGCGCAGAAATCGGACCTCCATCTGGAACGGCCGACCGGAAGCGAGGCAGTCGGACCACATATTCTGCGCCGCTTCGACATCGTCCGGATGGACGATCGTGGGCCAATCGATGTGTCTTGCGTCTTCGCGGGAGGTGCCGGCGTATTCCTGCCAGGTGCGATTGGCGAAGTCGCGCGTTCCGTCGGGCAGATAGCTCGCGACAACGGCCGGAATGGTATCGATGGTCGCCTGGAGATTGCGGCCTGCACGGCGGATCTCCTGCTGTGCCCGTTGCTGCTCCGTGATGTCGGTGTTGCTCTCCAAGACGGCAACAGGCTGCCCCCGCTCGCCGGTCTGCAAGGACCACCTGCTTGCAACGGTCACCTGCGTGCCATCGCGCCTCAATTGGACGAACTCCCCTTCCCAACGGCCCGTGCTGGTAACCGTCGCAAGGATCTGATCGAGGGGCTCCGCAGAGTTCGTTTGCAGCAGCTGGTGAGAGACCTTGCCGAGCGCCTCGTCCGCCTCCCAGCCGTACAGCTCCTCCGCGCCGCGGTTCCAGTAGGTGACGACGTCGTCCATGTTGCGCACGAAGATCGCGTCGTGGGTGAGTTCGAGGAGGCGGGCCTGACCGACGAGCGCCGCTGTGGCCTCCTGGTTGCGTAGGGCCAGGAGGGTGGCAATGGCGATGGCGAGCAGGCTCACCAGGCAACGCAACAGGGCCGTATCGAAACTGAGGCCATGCGACACCAGATAGCCGAACACGGTCAGAGCAGCGCAGAGAGCGCCAACCATGAGGATGCCGCGCCGTCGCAGGAAGTTGGCGGCCGCGAGGATGACCACGACGTACAAAACCGCGATCGCGAAATCGAGCGTGGTGAAAGTATCGACCAGGAAGATGCCGACGCCGATGGCGCCTGCGATCAGAGGCAGGATCTGGGAGGTGGAAAAGCCGTAGGGATGGGGCTTGAGCTTAAGCTGCATGATACACGTCGATGCGGCGGTGCGAGCAGTGCGGCGACGCGCTGGCTGACGCGTGCCCGACTGTTGCAGGCACAATGGCCATATGAGTGTGGCGGGCTCGGCGACCCGGCGGCGGCTAACATGGAAGTTTGGTTTATCGTGCGATCCGGCGCTCCAGGGCGCAGCGTGGAGGCCTGCCGGGATGTCATACCTCAGCGGGGGCGGTCAGCAGCGGCAGCCGCCGGCCTTCAGCCTTCAGGTTTGCCGCAAGCCAGGGCCAGACTGAGAAAGTCCCCCCGTGCCTTCGCCCCGATCGCCGCCGCCGCGGCGAGAGCTGCAACGCGAGCGCGTAGCATCCCGCACGATACGCGCACACTCCTCGTCATCGCTACGGTGCTGGGCGGCGGGCTGGCGGCTCATATATCGGCAGCCGCCTCCGCCCGCAGAGGGTGGTCGATCTCACTCAGCCGGTCTTGCCGACGACCCTGGGGTCGGGCCCGTCACGTGCCCCTTGGCAATCTCCTCCTGGAGCCAGAGCGCGTGATGGTCCCTGGCCCAGTTGAGATCGACGCTGCCCGTTCCCATGGCCTCGAAGGCACCCTCCGTCCCCAGCGTGCCAATGTAGATGTGCCCCAGGATGAGAGCGATGAACAGCATCGCAATGACGCTGTGCACGACCTGGGCACCTTGCATGCCGAGGATGTTCGTCACGTAGAAGGGGAACATCAAAATATAGCCGGAGATCGCGACGGCCGCGCCGGCGGCGAGAGCCAGCCAGAACACCAGCTTCTCGCCGGCATTGAAGCGGCCGGCCGCCGGATGCCGAGACTTGATGAAGCCGCCGCCCTGCTTCAGCCAGTCGATGTCCACCCGGCGCGGAACGTTGTCTCTCAGCCAGAGCGCTGCCATGAGAATGAGCCCGAGCACGAACGGGAAACTGACGAAGTTGTGAACATACTTGGCTGCCTCTGAAAGCGCAGTGAACGCCTCTGGACCGATCAAGGGCAGCAGCAGGACCTTCCCGAACGTGACGTTGAGCCCGGTGAGCGCCAGCAGGACGAAGGACGCGGCGGTCATCCAGTGGGTGAAGCGCTCGAATGCGTCGAAGCGGGGAACCATGATCCCCGATCGCCCCGCGGTCATGCGCAGCCGTCCGATCAGGGCGTAGGCGAGCCATAGGCCGAGGGCCGTGCCGAGAATGACGATCGCACCCGTCCAGCGCAGAACCACCTCGTGAAAGTAGCGCCAGGTCCTTCCTGCAGGCTGCATCAAGACACCGGCCCGCTCGCTGACGAGCACGGTGCGCCCTTCGATGCGCGGTGCCTGCTTGAGCAGCATCTGCTCGTTCACGGCGCTGGCGGCAGGGTCGATGATCCGGTCTTGCTGCGCGCGGACTGGGGGGGAGACGGCGAAGATCGCGAGGATCAGGACCCCATAGGCGGCCAGGCGAATGTATCTCGACAGGCGAGTCGCTTCCCCGGGTGCCATCGGCTCATGCTCCGCAGTGGTGAACGATCCATCGGGTTCAGCGCCGCCGTGCTGCCTTACACGTCGATCTCCGCGCGGTAGGCTGTCATCCAGCCCCACGCACCGGAGCCGTAGCCGCGCTTGACGACGCGCTCCTTGTAGATCTGGGCGATGATCTCCCCGTCGCCGGCCAGCAGCGACTTGGTGGAGCATATCTCGGCGCACAGCGGCAGCTTGCCCTCGGCCAGACGGTTGGCGCCGTATTTCTCGAACTCCGCCATGGTCCCGTCCGCCTCCGGGCCACCGGCGCAGTAGGTGCACTTGTCCATCTTGCCGCGCGAGCCGAAGTTACCCACCATGGGATATTGTGGGGCCCCGAACGGACAGGCGTAGAAGCAGTAGCCGCAGCCGATGCACAGATCCTTGGAGTGCAGAACCACGGAATCCGCCGTCACGTAGAAGCAGTCGACGGGACACACGGCGGCGCAGGGCGGGTCGGTGCAGTGCATGCAGGCCATCGAGACCGAGCGCTCGCCGGGCTTGCCGTCGTTGATGGTGACGACGCGCCGGCGGTTGATGCCCCAGGGTACCTCGTTCTCGTTCTTGCAGGCGGTGACGCAAGCGTTGCACTCGATGCAGCGCTCGGCATCGCAGAGGAACTTCATGCGCGCCATGGCCCATCTCCTCGCTTGAGCCTCTTCACGCTGCGCGGACCTGACAGAGGGTGGCTTTCGGCTCCTGCATGCCCGTCACCGGATCGAAGCCGTAAGTGGTGAGCGTGTTGACGCTCTCACCCAGCACGATGGGGTCGTTGCCCTTGGGGTACTTGCTGCGCTGGTCGACGCCCTCGAACCAGCCGGCGAAGTGGAACGGCGACCACACCAGCCCCTTGCCGACACGCTGTGTCACCAGCGCCTTCATCCGCGCCTTGGAGTTGCTCTCGGGGCCTGTGACCCATACCCAGGCGCCGTCCGTGATGCCGCGCTCGGCTGCATCGGCGGGGTTGATCTCGACGAACATTTCCTGGCGCAGCTCCGCCAGCCACTTGTTGGAGCGCGTCTCCTCGCCGCCGCCCTCGTGCTCGACGAGCCGCCCGGAGGAAAGGATCAGCGGGAACTCCTTGGAGACTGCCCTGTCGACGGCCGACTTCTGCACCGTGAAGCCGATATTGGGCACCCTGAACTCGCGGGCGTCAGGCCGCGTCGGATATTTGGCGACAAGGTCGGGCCTCGGGGTGTAGATCGGCTCGCGATGCACCGGAACGGGGTCGGGCAGGTTCCAGGCGATCATGCGCGCCTTGCCGTTGCCATAGGGCGAGCAGCCGTGCTCGATGGCGACGCGTTGGATGCCGCCGGAGAGATCGGTGGACCACGACACCGCGTCGGGATTTGCGGGATTCACTCGCTCGATGGCCGCCATCTCCGCCGCGCTGAGGTCCTTGTCCCATCCGAGCTTCTTGAGCACGGCCAGGGTGAACTCGGGATAGCCGTCCTGGATCGCCGAGTTCTTGGAATAGGAGCCGTCGGCCAGCAGGCTGACGCCGTTGCGCTCGACGCCGAAGCGCGGGCGGAACGTGCCGCCGCCCTCCTTGATCGGCAGCTCGGTGTTGTAGAGCACGGGCGTGCCTGGATGCCTGAATTCCGGTGTGCCCCAACATGGCCACGGCAGGCCGTAGATGTCGCCCTTGCAAGGCCCGTCGGTGGCCCTCAGCGTCTTGATGTCGAAGTCCTTCTGATTGGCCATATGCAGCTTCAGCCGCTCCGGCGACTGGCCGCAGTAGCCTGTGGACCATCCGCCGCGATTGATCTCGCGCAGGATGTCCTCGGCCGAGACGGCGCCGTTCTCGACCTTGATGCTCTTGAACATCCGATCCGCGAAGCCGAGCTTGCGCGCGAGCAGGTACATGGTGTCGTAGTCGTTCTTGCATTCGAAGATCGGCTTGACGACCTGCTCACCCCATTGCAGCGAGCGGTTGGACGCGGTGCGTGAGCCGCTCATCTCGAAGCTGGTGCAGGCCGGCAGAAGATAGGTGCCGTCCTTGCGCTGCGAGAGCACGGCCCAGGTTGTCGGATAAGGATCGCACACGACCAGCAGGGCCAGGTTTTCGATCCCCTTGGCCGCTTCTGGCATGCGCGTGATGGTGTTGCCGCCATGACCCATGACGAACATGGCCTTGACGTTGTCGGGCTGGCTAACCTGGTCCTTCGGCAGCAGCGTGGCATCGAACCAGCGCGTCGACGGGATGCCTGGCGTCCCCATCAGCTTCTTGTCGGCGAAGCGGGAGGCCATCCAGTCGTAGTCGACCTCCCATACGCGGCACCAGTGCCGCCACGCGCCCTCCTCGAGCCCGTAGTAGAGCGGCAGCGTCACGATATCGAGCCCCAGGTCGGTGGCGCCCTGGACGTTGTCGTGGCCTCGGAAAATATTCGCGCCGCCGCCCAAACGGCCGACATTGCCGGTGGCCAGCACCAGGATGCAGCTGGCGCGCACGTTTGCTGTCCCGACAGTGAACTGAGTTTGTCCCATAGCCCAGATCAGGGTCGAGGGACGCTGCTTAGCGAACGTCTCGGCGATGCGCCTGACCTGCGCCTCGGGCAGGCCGGTGACCCGCTCGACCTCGTCGGGCGGCCACTTCTCGACCTCCTTCTTGACGTCGTCGAGCCCGTAGACGCGCTGGCGGATGAACTCCTTGTCCTCCCAGCCGTTGCGGAAGATGTGCCAGAGCATGCCGTAGATCGTGGGGATGTGCGTGCCGGGGCGCACGCGCACGTACTCGGTGGCGTGCGCCGCAGTGCGCGTCATGCGCGGGTCTATGACGATCATGTTGGCGCGGTTGAGCTCCTTGCCCTCCAGCACATGCTGCAGCGAAACCGGGTGCGCCACGGCGGGATTGCCGCCCATGACCATGATGGTCTTGGAATTGCGGATGTCGTTGTAGCTGTTGGTCATGGCCCCGTAGCCCCAGGTGTTGGCTACGCCGGCGACCGTGGTGGAGTGGCAGATGCGCGCCTGATGGTCCGAGTTGTTCGTGCCCCAGAAGGCGGCGAGCTTGCGGTTGAGGTAGGCGGCCTCGTTGGTGAACTTGGCCGAGCCCAGCCAGTAGACCGAATCCGGTCCGGACTTGGCGCGGATCTCCATGAGCTTGTCGCCGATCTCATCGATCGCCTGGTCCCACGAGACGCGGTTCCAGTTGCCGTTCACCAGCTTCATCGGATAGCGCAGCCGGCGGTCGCTGTGCACATCGTCGCGGACCGCCGCGCCCTTGGCGCAGTGCGAGCCGCGGTTGATCGGGCTGTCCCAGCCCGGCTCCTGGCCGAGCCAGACGCCGTTGGCCACCTCGGCCATGACGGTGCAACCTACAGAGCAATGGGTGCAAACGTTCTTGCGGACTATCACCTGCGCGCCGGGAGGGGGCGGGGGACCGGCAGCGCTCTTGCGGATAGCGGTGAGCGGCAGGACACCCAGGGCAGCAAGCCCGCCTACGGCGAGGCCTGAGCGACGCAGGAAGCCGCGGCGATCGAGCTCTGCAGCGGAGCCTGCCGCGAGCGCCGAGACGGATGCCCGGCGTCGAGCTTGGCCTTCGGCCCTCTTCACCAGCATGGGCTCACCTCGCTGGGTAGCGGTTGACCCGGTAGAAAGTCTGCACCTCCGGCGAAGCCGCCTGGTAGCGCGCTCTGCGCTTTTCGCTATTGGTCTCGCCGTCTGCGGCGGCTGGCGCCGACGGTGCGGTGCTTGCAGCCGTGGCAAGTGCCATCGCCATCAGTGCGCGAACCGCGTCCCGGCGACCGATCGGCGTATCGATCTGTTGGCGCATGTTGCCCTGCCTTGCCGAGCACAAGTGCGGCGCCGCCGCGGCCAAGGCGGCCCGCACAAGGTGGCCGCACCGGCGTCGCAACACATAGCCAGAGGCTATCAGACTAGAGCGATCAATCGGGAAAACACCCGAACGCCAGGGTGAAGAAACCCGGAGCCGCCCGTCTCAGATGCGCGTCGCTTCTGTGGAGAATGCGGCCGATGCCGTTTCCTGCACGAAAGTGTCGAGCAGATAGGCGGCCCCCACGGCAACGAGGGCAGCCACGAGACACGCGACGAGAAAGCTGCGCATTGTATGGTTCTGCCTCGCTGATTTGATGGCTCGGCTCCAGCTCGCGTCGTCCCGGACGAGCCGAATGCCGACGACAGCCCGCCGCGGTTCTCGGCAACCAGGACCTTGAGAATGCACGGACATTCCGATCCTGCGCATCCGGGCAAATCCTGAAACAGGCAGGTTGGCCACCGGATGGCTGACCAGGGAGACGGCTGCAGCAGGAAAACGCCGGGCGCGCGGCCAACGTCGAGAGCCGCCTCGGCGCGCCAGCTCGTAGGGCTTGCGCCGGCACGTTGCGCCCACAGCCGGCCCGTCCGGCACTGCCCCTTCACCAGAACCGGCACGATGGTGTCGTCGACGTGGATGCGCTCGGCCGCATGCACGTGGGCTGTCAGACCCGGAGGCCGGAGGGTCTGACACCTTCACTTGGCGCCGCCCTTCTCGCGGATGAGATCGGCGAAGTCGCTGCGGCCGAAGAAGTCGGCCCAGCCCAGGGCGGTGGCGTGATACTTGTCGTCGCGGATGTTGGGGTCGGCGCCGGCGTCCAGCAGCAGCCGCGCGATCTCGATGGCGCCGCTCTCCACCGTCATGTGCAGGGCGGTGTGGTTGCAGTCCCACAGGGGCCGCTTGGCATTGACGGCGACGCCGTGCGCCAGCAGCCACCGCAGGGTCGTGAGGTTCCGCTTGCTCACCGCAAGGTGGAGCGCAATCGTATCAGCGCCGTCGGGGCCGATGCGCGCCGGGTCGTCGCGCACCATCGCCTCCGCCTCGGCATGGCGCCCGGCGTTGACGACCGCCAGCAGGTCGAGCCGCGCGCCGGCGGCCAGCAGCGCCGCGACGATTTGCGCATCGGCCCGCTCCTGGGAGGCGGTCGTCAGCGCGGTGGCGCCGGTCGCGTCGGTCGCATTCGGATCGACGCCGAGCCCCAGCAGCAGCTCGACCATCCGCAGTCGGCCCTTCGCCGCGGCGTGATGCAGCGGCGTGCGGCGATGCTGGTTGCGCGTCATGCGCGCGCCGGGCAGAGCAGGGTCACGGGCAATCAAGGTCCGTAGCTCATCCGGCCGATCGAGGGCGATCGCCGTCCACACATTGAGCGTCGCCCCGTGGCTCAGGAGATAGGCGGCGATATCCTCCCGCACCTGGCCGAAGCACGTGGCCCAGCCGAGCACGCCGACCGCATAATCGTCGCCCTTGCCCTCCACGTCGGCGCCCGCCTCCACCAGCAGCCTGACGGTCTCGATATCGCCGTGCACCGCAGCGAAATGCAGCGGCGCGGCGTTGTCGGGGAAGTCGCGGCGGTCGAGATCGGCGCTGCGCTCGATCAGGAGGCGGATCGCGGCATGGCGATTGCGCAGCACCGCCAGGTGCAGGGCCGTGGCCTTCTGGAAGCCGCGGCCGCCCAGCGCATCGATCAGCTCGGGATGCGCGTCGAGGCCGGCGGCGAGCGCCTCCACATCGCCGGATTGCGCGGCGCCGAGGAGGTCGCGGATGGCCTGTGTCTCATGCTCTGGGCGGGCGACGCTGCCCCCTTGGGCGTCGCGGGCGAGCAGCTCGACGGCCTCGTGTCGCAACTCCTTGGCGATCTGGTGGATCGTGCGGCCGTCGGCATCGCGGGTGGCCGGATCGAACCCCGCTGCGAGCGCGCGGCGGACGGCCTCCGCATCGCCCGCGCGGGCCGCCGCGAACGCGGAGGCATGTGTGCGCCGGGCCGGGTCGATGGCATCGACGTGCGCCTTGAGGGCGCGCCAGCTCGCGAACCCGTAGTCGCGGGCGACGGCAAGCTGGGCCTGGTGCAGCCTGGCCTCGGGATCGCGGGCACGCAGCTCGGCGAGCCGTTTCTTGGCGGCTTTCCTGAGCCAGTCGAGATCGGGGTTCGCGGGCAGCGCCTGACGAGGGGCAGCCCGACGAGGAACAGCGCGACGAGAATCGGTCGGCATGGGACACCTTCTTTCCCTGCGCCCGGCGACCGCAACTCTCGGGCAAGAAAGAAGGCGAGGTGGGCTCGCGACTGAAGAGGCGGGTTATACCCTTTACGCGGTCCGTGGGTCGCCCAATCGACCTGAGGCGACGCTAGTCCCGGCACGATCATCGAGTCAAGTTGCCCAGGAGAGTCGCCAAGGGCAGCGCCGCGTCTGCGGCCGCGCTTGACTGACTCATATCTCTATGGTTATACGTCAGCCAATGACCAGAGAGTTATCGATCCCCGATGCCGAATGCTCACGATGTGCTGTTCAGAGCGCTCGCCGACCCGACCCGGCGGACCATCTTCGAGCGGTTGTGTCGCGAAGGAGAACAGACCGTCGGGGCTCTGACAGCCCGGGCCGGGATCTCACAGCCGGCCGTCTCAAAACATCTGGGCGTGCTGAAGCAGGCCGGCCTGGTGCGCGACCGCCACCAGGGCCGGCAGACGCACTATAGCGCACAGCTCGGCGCCTTGGCCCCGCTGATCGACTGGACAAGGCAAATGGCCGGGTTCTGGCAGAGTCGGTTCGACGACCTCGAAGACCTGCTCAAGAGGATGGACCAATGAACCAACCATCGACCGAAACGCGCTCCGTCGTTGTCGAGCGTGAGATGCCCCATCCGCCGGAAAAGCTCTGGCGTGCGCTCACGCAACCGCACCTGATCGAGGAGTGGCTGATGAAGAACAACTTCGAGCCAGTCGTCGGGCACCGTTTCAATCTTCGCGGTGACTGGGGCGGCGTGGTGGACTGCGAGGTCCTCGCCGTCGAGCCGAGCAAAACGCTGTCTTACACCTGGAATTTCACGCACGACGACGCGGCCTTCAATCTGAGGAGCGTGGTGACCTTTACTCTCACCCCAACGAGCACGGGGACCCACCTGCGCATGGAGCAGTCGGGCTTCCGGCCGGATCAGAAGCAGGCCTACGGCGGAGCCAACGCGGGGTGGCGGCAGTTCTTTGCAAACCTGGAGCAAGTGCTGGTGCGGACAGAGTGAAGTCTGCCACGTTCGCTCGTCTTCAGAGGAGGTCCCGTTGCACTGGAACGCATGGGTTCGGCAAATCCACCGCTGGCTGTCCATCGCCTTCACGGCGGCCGTCGTCGCCAACTTCGTCGCCATGGGACTGGGGGAGCCTCCCGCCTGGGTCGTCTACTCGCCGCTGCTCCCGCTCTTCCTGCTCCTGTTCACCGGCCTCTACATGTTCGTGCTGCCATATGCCACCGAGCGGCGCAGCCGAGGCTCCGGCGGATAGGGTGAGACAACGGCCGGCCAAATGTGGCAGAGAAGGCCGCCGCCAAGCGGCTCGACGCGAAGCCGGCCGCCTTTGCAGGGCTGCCCTCAGATCGCGAACGGCTATTGCGACGCCCGCCGTGCAGCAAGCCTCGATGGGCTTCCGGGCTTCCATCTCGCTTCGCCCGCCATCATCCGTGAGGCTGACCCTCATCGCCATTGCGAATTGCCCCAACGGGCTCGGCCTTGCACCTCATCGGCGCCCGCTGAAGCGTCAGCTTTGCGAAACTTTACATTGGGGAGATGCGGCGGAAACCGGGGGCGGTGCACATCGGAGGGGGGCGCGACGCGGCGCGCGGTTGGTTGGCGTCAGCTTCGTGTGGCAGCTATCCGACCGCGACGGCAGCCCCCGCCGGGCCCCGCCGGGTCCCGGGCGCATCGAGCCGGCACCTGGCCCGTGAGGACTGTGAGATGTTGCGGTGCAACTACGACAAGGGGCAGGCCACCTTTCACATAGGGCTTCATAGGGGCGCCATAATTTGGCCACGCCCTCTTCAAACAAAACGGTTGTTCGTTTTTTTTGCTGCGATGCGGTGTTCTGAATGCCTCGGCAGGGTTTCCCTGGGAGTGTCGGGAGTCCGGGGGAGCGCGTCGTGGCCGGCCGGCGGTAGGCCGCAGAAGATGGGAAGCGGCGGCTGCCCGCAAGGCAGAGGGGCCGACGCGCCCTCGTAGGGGGTGACGAGGGCGGCCGAGAGGGAAATCCGACGGGCGCCTAACAGGAAGAGCCGGAAGGAAGCAGAATGCCCAAGCTCAAGCCGGCCATCCACCAGGCCAGGCAGGATCACATCCTCAACGCCGCGGAGCGGTGCTTCGCCCGGACTGGGTTCCACCGCACCACCATGCAGGACATCTGCCGGGAGGCCGCGGTAAGCCCCGGCGCGCTCTACGTCTACTTCGACAGCAAGGAGGCGCTGATCGCCGGCATCTGCGAGCGCGACCGCGCCGAGTTTGCCGAGCGCCTGGCGGGCCTCGCCGAGGCGCCGGACTTCCTGGCGGCCCTCGGGGAGCTGGGCGAGCACTACTTCGTGCGCGAGCCGAAGGCCAGCCACCTGATGTGCATCGAGATCGGCCTCGAATCCACGCGCAACCCGCGCATCGCCGAGATCCACCAGGGCGTGGACGAGTTCATCTCGTCGAGCTTCGAGACGCTCTTCCAGCGCATGAAGGACGAAGGGCGGATTGCCCCCGACCTGCCGATTCCGGTGGTGGTGCGGCTGTTCTCCGTCATCGCCGACGGCATGTTCTGGCGGCGCGCGGTGGACCCCGCTTTCGACGGCACGGCGCTGGTGCCGGCCACCCTGGAGCTGATGAAGGGGCTTCTCAAGCCGGTGCTGCCGGCCAGCCGATAGGCGCGACAACAAGCAGGTCAAGTGGGGATCGATTATGAGACGGATATTGATCGGCGTCGTTCTGGCGCTCGCTTTTGCAATGATCTCGCTCACCATGGTCGGGCGATCGCTGCCACGGCCGACGGGGCCCGCCGACAGCGAGGCCGCCAAGGAGCTGGCCAGGGTCGACCTGTTCGCGGCGGTTGTGACGGTTGCCCGCGTCGCCCCGGCGGAGTTCACCGAGACGGTGCTGGCGACCGGCTCGCTCGTGGCCCGCGAGGAGATCCTGGTGGGGCCGGAGGTGGAGGGCCTGCGCATTACCGAGGTGCTGGCCGATGAGAGCCAGCGCGTGAGCAAGGGCGACGTGCTGGCGCGGCTGGTGGCCGACACCCTGGACGCCCAGGTGGCCCAGAACGATGCCGCGCTCGCCCGCACCACGGCCGCCATCGCGCAGGCCAGATCGGCCATCGTGCAGGCGGAGGCGCGCCTCGCCGAGAGCCGCAACGCCTACGAGCGGGCCAAGCCGCTGCGCGAGGCCGGCCATATGACGGAGGCGGTGTTCGACCAGCGCGAGCAGGCCGCCCGCACCGCCGACGCGCAGCTTGCCGCCGCCCAGGACGGCCTGCGCGTCGCCGAGGCCGATCGGGCGCAGGTGGAAGCGCAGCGCCGCGAGCTGACCTGGCGGCGCGGGCGCGTGGAGGTGAAGGCCCCGGCCGACGGCATCGTCAGCCGGCGCATGGCCCGCGTCGGCGGCTATGCCGCGGGCGCCGCCGAGCCGATGTTCCGCATCGTCGCCAAGGCCGAGGTGGAGCTCGACGCCGAGGTGGTGGAGACCCGGCTCGCGGCCATCGGCATCGGCCAGAAGGCGCGGGTGCAGGTCGCCGGCCTCGGCGAGGTGACGGGCACGGTGCGCCTCGTCTCCCCCGAGGTGGACAAGAGCACCCGCCTCGGACGCGTCCGCATCTTCCTGGGCGACAACCCCGGCCTGCGGGTGGGCGCCTTCGGCCGGGCCAATATCGAGACCGCCACATCGAGTGGCCTTGCCGTGCCGGCGGCGGCCGTCCTCTACGGCCCCGGCGGGCCGACGGTGCAGGTGGTGCGCGGCAATCGCGTGGAGACCCGTGCCATCAAGGTAGGACTCGCCGCCGGCGCCCTGGTCGAGGTGCGGGACGGGCTCGCCGACGGCGACCTCGTGGTGGCCCGCGCCGGCACCTTCCTGCGCGATGGCGATACGGTCCGGCCGGTGCCGGCCGCGACTGCGGCCAAGACGGAGACGCAGTGATGAACTGGAACATCTCCGCCTGGTCGATTCGCCGGCCCGTACCGTCGCTCGTGCTTTTCCTGGTGCTGATCGCGCTCGGCTGGTTCAGCTTCGGCGATTTGGCCGTCACCCGCTTCCCCAACGTCGATGTGCCAATCGTGCAGGTGCGTGTCAGCCAAGCCGGCGCGGCGCCCTCGGAGCTGGAGGTGCAGATCACTAAGAAGGTCGAAGACGCCATCGCCGGGGTGAACGGGGTCAAGCACCAGACCTCGGCTATCACCGAGGGCTCGTCGGTCACCACCGTGGAGTTCCACCTGGAGGTGAACCAGGACCGCGCCCTCAACGACGTGAAGGACGCCATCGGCCGCGTCCGCTCCGAGCTGCCGCGTACCATCGACGAGCCTGTCGTCACGCGGGTGGAGGTCGAGGGCCTGCCCATCCTCACCTACGCCGCCCGCGCACCGGGTATGACGCCCGAGGAGCTGTCCTGGTTCGTGGACGACGTGGTGATGCGGGCGCTGCGCGGGGTGAAGGGCGTGTCGCAGATCGAGCGCCAGGGCGGCGTGGACCGCGAGATCCGCATTGCGCTCGATCCGGACCGCCTGCAGGCCTACGGCATCACGGCGGGCGACGTGAACCGCCAGCTGAGGGCCACGTATGTGGACCTCGCCGGCGGGCGCGGCGACATCGGCGGCCGGGAGCAGGCGATCCGCACGCTCGCGGGCAAGCAGTCGGTGGCCGACCTCGCCGCCACCACGATCACTCTCCCCAGGGGTCGCAAAGTGCGGCTCGACCAGCTCGGCGGCGTCGCCGACAGCACGGCCGAGCAGCGCACCTTCGCGATGCTCGCTGGCCGGCCGGTGGTGGCATTCGCCATCTCGCGCGCCAAGGGTGCGAGCGACGTGGTGGTGGCCGCCGACGTGGCCAAAAAAGTCGAGGAGCTGCGGCGGGCGCACCCCGATGTCGAGATCAAAGAGATCGACACGATGGTGAGCTACACGCAGAATGCCTACCACGCGACCATGCGGACGCTGATCGAGGGCGCCGTCCTCGCCATCATCGTGGTGTTCCTGTTCCTGCGCGATCTGCGCGCCACTGTGATCGCGGCCATCGCGCTGCCCTTGTCGATCGTCCCGGCGTTCTGGGCCATCGACGCGGCGGGGTTCTCGCTGAACCTCGTCAGCCTGCTGGCCATCACCATCGTCACCGGCATCCTGGTCGATGACGCCATCGTCGAGATCGAGAACATCGTCCGGCACATGGGGATGGGCAAGAGCGCCTACCGCGCGGCGCTGGAGGCCGCCGACGAGATCGGCCTCGCCGTCATCGCCATCACCCTCACCATCATCGCCGTATTCGTGCCGGTCAGCTTCATGGGCGGCATCGCCGGACAGTACTTCAAGCAGTTCGGGCTGGTGGTGGCCTTTGCCGTGTTCTTCTCGCTGCTGGTGGCCCGGCTGATCACGCCGCTGCTGGCCGCCTACTTCATGCGCAGCAAGGGCCACCACGACAAGGAGGGCTGGCTGCTCCGGGCCTATACCCGCCTCGTAGGCTGGTCGGTGCGGCACCAGTACATCGCCGTGGCGCTGGGGCTTGGCATCTTTGCGGCCTCCATCGGCAGCTTCTTCCTGCTGCCCTCGGGCTTCCTGCCGACCGAGGACACCGGCCGCACCCTGCTCGCCATCGAGCTGCCGCCGGGCTCGCGGCTGGACGACACGCAGGCCGTCACCGGCGCCATCGCCCGCGAGATCGGCGCCCGCCCCGACGTGAAGAGCGTCTACGTGAACGGCGGGCGCGTGATGGGCGGCGTCGTGGGCGCCAGCGGCGAGGTGCGCAAGGCCACGCTCGTCATCAACCTGGTGCCCAGGGCCGAGCGCAAGCTCGGGCAGGCCGCCATCAAGGAGGAGGTCAGCAGGAGCCTGGCCCGGGTGCCCGACATCCGCTTCTGGTTCCTGCTCGACAACGGCCGCCAGCAGATCCAGCTGGTGGTCTCGGGCCGCGACGCCGCCGCGGTCAACCGCGTGGCCGCCGAGATGACGAGCCAGGCCAAGCGCATCCCGCTGATCGCCAACGTGGTGTCCTCCGCCGAGCTCGACCGGCCCGAGCTGCGCGTGGTGCCCGTCGGCGACGTGGCCGCTGACGTCGGCGTCTCCACCGAGGCGATCGCCGAGGCCGTCCGCATCGCCACCATCGGCGACGTGGGCGCCAATCTTGCCAAGTTCGACGTGGGCGACCGGCAGGTTCCGATCCGGGTGCAGCTCGACGAGCGCGCCCGCGCTGAGCGGCAGGTGCTGGAGTCCCTCAAGGTGGCGACCACCTCCGGCGCCACGGTGCCGCTCTCTGCCATCGCGCGCTTCGAGCTGGCCCAGGGGCCCACCGCCATCGACCGCTACGACCGCACGCGCCGCGTGCTGGTGGGCGCCGACCTGGTCGGCAACGCCCCGCTGGGCAAGGCGGTGGGAGCCATGCTGGCGCTGCCCGCCGCCAAGAGCCTGCCCGCCGGCGTGGAGCTCAAGCAGTTCGGCGACGCCGAGATCATGGGCGAGGTGTTCGCCGGCTTTGCCGCCGCCATGAGTGCCGGCATCATGATGGTCTACGCCGTGCTGGTGCTCCTGTTCGGCAGCTTCCTGCAGCCCGTAACCATCCTGTTCTCTCTCCCGCTCTCCATCGGCGGGGCCATCGTGGCACTGGCGGTGGCCGGCCAGTCGATCAGCCTGCCGGTGGTGATCGGCATCCTGATGCTGATGGGCATCGTCACCAAGAACGCCATCATGCTGGTCGATTTCGCCATCGAGTCGATGCACCGCGGCACGCCCCGCACCGAGGCCATCGTCGATGCCGGTCGCAAGCGCGCCCGGCCCATCGTCATGACCACCATCGCCATGGTCGCCGGCATGCTGCCCGCCGCCGTCGGCCTCGATTCGGGCGGCGAGTTCCGCGCCCCCATGTCGATCGCCGTGATCGGCGGCCTGCTATCCTCGACACTGCTGTCACTGGTGTTCGTGCCGGCAGTGTTCGCGGTGATGGACGACATCGGCCGCCTGGTCTGGCACGTGTTCAGCCGTTTCGTGGGGCCGACGGAGGAAGATGTCGAGCCGGCTGCCGGTGCGGCACCAGCGATGGCCATGGTGCGAGCGGAGGCGCGGTCGTTGCCGGCGGCGGCGGAGTAGCGGGCGTGTCAGAGCCTTCAGGTCCGACACCGGCTCATTTGCCTGCGCCGCCGGCCTCCAGGTAGGCGATGATCTTCGCCCGCTCCTCGGCCTTGGCGATGCCGCCGTAGGGCTTCATGTTGTGGCCGCGCACGACCTGGTCGGGGTCGGCGATGAAACGGTCGAGCGTGGCTTTGTCCCACACCAGGTCGGCGCCTTTCATGGCGCTCGAATAGCCGTAGTTGGGCTCCGATCCGGCCCTGCGGCCGACGATCTTGTAGAGATTCGGCCCCAGTCGATTGTCGCCTTCCCTCAGCGTGTGGCAGGTGCGGCACGCGTTGTTGAAGGCGAGCAGGCCATCATCCGTATCCGCAGGCTTGCCCTGAGCGAGCGCCCATTCGAGGACCCCGATCAGGGCGATCAGCCACGCGGCTGCGATTGCTCCAGCGGGCATTCGCTCCTCCTGTTCGGTCAACGCAACGTCGGTGGAAGGCGTTCCCGGTGGTATCAGACACCCCGGGTCTCACACCGCGGCCGGGCCGGTTTGCCATCATCGTAGCGCCAGCCCATCGGCGGCGCCCACTACTCTGCGTTGGCCAGCTCCAGCAGCAACGCGCGTGGCAATTGTCGGGCTGCCGGGCCTGGGGAGGCGACACGCCAGGTTCTTGCCGCGCAGGGCCGGCAGTGCCGCCAGGACCTCATTGACAGAAGCCTGAGTTTTGTTCTCTTTATGTCCCAGTCCGCCGCATCGAGTCGTGGGGGCGCTCTTGACGGAAACGCGGAAAGCTCGAGGAGCATCGGGCATGGCAGCGGCGGCCACCATCCTGCACGCCGACCTCGACGCCTTCTATGCCTCGGTCGAGCAGCTGCTCGACCCATCGCTGCGCGGCAAGCCCATCGCCGTCGGGGGAGGCGTGGTGCTGGCGGCCTCCTATGAGGCCAAGGCCTTCGGCGTGCACGGCGGCATGCCGGCGCGGCGGGCACGCGAGCTGTGTCCTCGGCTGCGCTTCGTCGCCGGCCGGTTCGACGAATACCAGCGGCTCGGCGACGCCGCCATGCAGGTGCTGGCCGATTTCACCCCGCTGGTGGAGCGCCTCTCCATCGACGAGGCCTTCGCGGACGTGAGAGGCTGCACCCGCCTGTTCGGCTCCCCGACGGAGATCGCTGAGGCCGTCCGCCGCCGCGTGCGGACGGAGCTAGGGCTCGCCATCTCGGTGGGCGTGGCCCGCACCAAGCACTTGGCCAAGATCGCCTCGCAGGCCGCCAAGCCGGACGGCCTCGTCGCCGTCGATCCCGCGCGCGAGCTGGCTTTCCTGCACAGGCAACCGGTGGGGCTGATGTGGGGCGTGGGCCCGGTGGCCGGCGCGCGGCTGGCCGGGATCGGCGTGCGCACCGTCGGGCAGCTGGCCGAGACCCCGCCGCACCGGCTGGAGGGGCTGCTGGGCCGCGCGCTGGCCTGCAAGCTGATGGCGCTGGCCTGGAACCGCGACCCGCGCAAGATCGAGACGCAGCGGCGGGCGCGCTCGGCCGGCGCCCAGTCGGCACTGGGCCGCAAGCCGGCCGATGCGCGCGTCTTCCAGCCCACTCTGCGCGACCTCGCCGACAGGGTGGGCGCCAGGCTCAGGGCCAAGTCCCGCCCCGGGCGCACGGTGACGGTGCGGGTGCGCTTCGCCGACCTGCGCTCGGTCACCCGCTCGCGCACGCTGCCGGCGCCGGTTGCCGCCACCTCGAGCCTCGCCGAGATCGCCGAGCAGCTGGTGCGTGATGCGCTCGCCAGCAATCCGGAGGAGAGGACGATCTCGCTCCTGGCCATCTCGGTGTCGGACCTCGGCGAGCGCGCCACCGTACAGCTGGAGCTGCCGCTGGGCCTTGCCGATGAGGCCCGCCGCCCCGGCTCCACGACGGGCGCCGCACGCCTCAAGGCCGACTGCGCCGTCGACGCCATCCGCCGGCGCTTCGGCCGCGAGGCGGTCGGCTACGGTGCCGCCCTGATGGGCGCGCCCCGCTCCGTCCCCGACGCCTTCCGCCGGCTGGCGGAGAAGACGCTGTAGCCACGGTGTCAGACCCTCCGGGTCTGACACCACTACGCATCGGGCGCTGGAGCTATGGTGTCAGACCCGGAGGGTCTGACACCGGTGGGCACCGCTCAGGCCAGCGCGCAGGACAGCATCTTGTAGGCGATGGCGGCGGCCGTGTAGTCGCAGGCGTGGAGGCCCTCGATGGGGGCCAGCTCTACCAGGTCCGCCCCCACCACGTTGCCCGTCCTGCACGCGCGCCGCACGATCTCCAGCGCCGCGCCATAGCTGAGGCCGCCGGGCGTGGGCGT
>DATMZP010000604.1:0-21483 GCA_035573595.1 Hyphomicrobiaceae bacterium | reverse complement strand
TTGGTCATGGAGGCGGCAACCTTGTAGCCGTAAGAATCGACGCTCGACGTGGCCCAGCGGAGCGACTTGCGCTGCTGTGCCTCGGCTTGCGGCAGCGGGGCGGAAACCGCGACGACGGCAGCTATAGCCGATGCGGCGCCGAGAAAGATGGCGGCTCGCTTCATTGCCAACATTTATACCTCCTTGGTTGTCGTCCGTCTTGGCTCGCGGCTTGGGACCAGCCTGGCTTTGCGCCACGGTCCAGGCAAATAGGACTCTTGCACTACTCCCCCGTTGCAGCAGCCCCTTCTCTCCGGACAGTTCTCGCCGCCGCAATGCACCGCGCTCGCGCGCCCTCTGGGCGCACGGCCACTGTGCTCCGCAGCTCATATCATCTAGCAGCCCGCTGCCCTGTCAATCATCGGGCGACTACGGCGGGACAATTCCCACCTGGCGAAAATCCGAAGCCAGATCACGCCGCGTGGCGGGTAGGCTTGGCGTTGCGGCGGCGGGGGGAGACGCCGGCGAGGTCGAGGAAGTTGGCGAGCAGGGCGTGGCCGTGCTCGGAGGCGATGCTCTCGGGGTGGAACTGCACGCCGTGGACGGGGTGCGTCTTGTGCTGCAGACCCATGATGAGGCCGTCGGCGGTGCGGGCCGTGACGGCGAGGTCGGCGGGCAGGCCCCTCCGCTCCACGATCAGCGAATGGTAGCGCGTCACCTCGAACTTGCGGGGCAGGCCCTTGAACAGGCCCTTGCTGGCGTGACTGATCTCGGACAGCTTGCCGTGCATCGGCACCGGCGCCCGCACCACCTTGCCGCCGTAGGCCTGGCCGATGGCCTGGTGGCCCAGGCAGACGCCCAGGAGCGGGACGGTGGGCCCCGCCTTCTCGATCAGCTCCAGGCAGATACCGGCCTCGTTGGGGGTGCACGGCCCAGGCGAGAGCACGATGCCCTTGGGCTTGAGCCTGAGCACCTCCGCAACCGTGATCTTGTCGTTGCGGAACACGCGGCATTCACCGCCCAGCTCGCCCAGGTAGTGGACGAGATTGTAGGTGAAGCTGTCGTAGTTATCGATGAGGACGAGCATCGCCAGGGTTTAGAAGAGCCCCACTGTTCAGGTCAAGCGGCGGTGGGGCTTCGACAGTCGCCAGCTGCCGTCCATCGAGCGCCCCAATTCACGCCGCCACCTGCAGGCGCTTCGGCGCCGTGAAGAGCTTGAGACGGCCGCTGCCCCACTGCACCGCGCGCCAGGCGTCCACGTCGAAGACAATGACGGCGAGGCCGGCGGTGGGGAACTTCTCGGCCAGCCTCCCGAGGTCGCCGGGGCTCCCCGAGCCGGCCAGCTCCACGGCCATGGTGTGCATGCCGGGGTCGTGGCCGACGATCATGGCGTGGCTTACCTCGGTGCCGACCCTGTGCAGGCGCTTGAGCATGGTCGCCGAGGAGGCGAGATAGAGCGAGTCCTCGTAGATGAGCTCCGGGGCGCCCTTGAGATGCGGCAGCACCAGGTTGAGGGTCTGGCGCGCGCGCACGGCGGTGGAGCACAGGATCAGGTCGGGCCTGATCCCGCGCCGGGCCATTAAGGCGCCCATGCGCGGGGCGGCCGAGTCGCCGCGATCGTTCAGCGGCCGCTCGAAGTCCTTGAGGCGAGGGTCCGACCAGCTCGACTTGGCGTGGCGCAAGAGGCTGAGCGTAAGCATGGGACAGGATACCCCAAGGGACGGCCTCGCCAAACCGTCCTCGTGGGGGTTTTTGCGGTCTTTGAGGGCATCCCCGATTTTGCTGCGGCGCAGTGCGGCGCCGATGCCTCACGCCGCGGCGAAGCCGGGGCGCGCCATCGCCGCACCCGGCCAGACTGCAGCGGCAGCGCGGGCGTATTGCGGTGGGTAGGCGATCTTGGCGCCCAGCCGATCGGCGGCGTGCCAGACCCAGCGCGGGTTGTCGAGGATGGCGCGCGCCAGAGCGATGAAATCGGCTTGGCCGGAGCTGACGATCGTCTCGGCCTGCGCCGGCTCGACGATCAGGCCGACCGCACGCGTGACGATGCCGGTCTCGGCCCGCACCTTGGCGGCGATGGGCACCTGGTAGCCGGGCGCCAGCGGCACCTTCATCTGCAGCACCGCCCCGCCGCCGGAGATGCACACGTAGTCGAGGCCCGCCGCCTTGAGCCGGGCCGCCTGGAACACCGCATCGTCGGAGGTGAGTCCGCCGTCGGCCCAGTCGGTGCCGTTGATGCGGGCGCCCAGCACCTTGCCCGCCGGCAGCGCCGCCTTCACGGCCTTCGCCACCTCCAGGGGAAAGCGCATGCGCGCCTCCGGCGAGCCGCCGTAGGCGTCGGTGCGCTTGTTCGCCAGTGGCGTGATGAACTCCTGCAGCAGGTAGCCGTGGGCCATGTGCAGCTCCACCACGTCGAAGCCAAGGCGTACCGCGCGCTCCGTCGCCTGCCGGAAGGCCGAGACGATCCGCTCCATGCCCGCCTGGTCCAGCGCCGTCGGCACCGGCGCGTCGGGCCAGAAGGGGATCGCCGAGGGCGCCACGGTCTGCCAGGCGCCGTCGGCCCCGCTGAGGGCCTTGCCGCCCTCCCAGGGCCTCTGCGAGGAGGCCTTGCGGCCGGCGTGGCCGATCTGGATGCCAAAGCGCGTGCCCGGCGCCGCCACCGTGCGCGCCGCGCCCAGAGCCCGCGCCAGCGCCGCCTCGTTGTCGTCGGAGTAGAGGCCGAGGCAGCCGTGCGTGATGCGCCCGGCACGCTCCACCCCGGTCGCCTCCACCATCACGAGGCCGGCGCCGCTCATGGCGAGCTGCATCAGATGCTGCAGGTGCCAGTCGGTGGCGCTGCCGTCGTCGGCTGAGTACTGGCACATGGGTGAGACAGCGATGCGGTTGGCGAGGGTGAGGGGACCCACTTCAAGCGGAGAGAAGAGATGGGGCACGGGGCGTAGACCTTTGTGGTGTGGCGTGTGGATATCAGGCGCAATGTGCGGTCAAGTGCAGCGCGAGGCAAGCGCGCCTCACGGCCTCGCGCCAAGCTTCTGCAGGCCGCTCAGCGCCACGCCGTTGCCGGGGTCGATCGCCAGTGCGGCGCGGTAATCGGCGATGGCGCGGTCCTTCTCGCCCTTCTTGGCGTATACGTCGCCGCGATTGGCCAGCGCCACGGCGAACCTCGGGTCGATCGCCAGCGCCTTGTCGTAGTCCTGCAGCGCGGCATCCAGATTGCCGCGCATCTCGTGGCTCACCCCGCGGTTGTTATAGGGCGAGGCGGTGCTCGGAGTGAGCCTGACGGCCACCTCGCAGTCGGCAAACGCCTTCTCGTACTGCTCCAGCTGATTGTAGGCTTGGCAGCGGTTGTCGTAGGCCTTGCGATGCTTCGGGTCGAGGGCGATGAGCTTCGTGCACGCGTCCACCTGGCGCCGCGCGTCGGCAGGGTCCTGACAGCCCGCCGCCAGCTCCGCGCGGTCGTCGCCGCAGGCAGCGGCGCCGCAGCCCACCATCAACAGGAAAGCGAAGCGCAGAAACATGGCACTCCCTCGCCAGCCGAGCCCCTTGCAGGACCTTGTTTAGCCGACGCGGGGACGAGTGCAAGCGGAGGCGGTCTCGGAGGCGCCGCGCGCCGGCGCCGCTCGCACAACCACTCGGACGACCACTGGCCCACCGCCGCCGTCTGGCGTAGTGTCAAGAACCGTCTACGGGAGATTCGCGCACGAGGTACGGGCCATGCGCCTCTCATCGCCGGCAACGCTGGTTGCGGCGACCATCCTGGCAGTCACAACCCAGTCGTCGCTGGCCTTCGACGATGCGCAGTTCTGCGTCGCCGCCAAGGAGTTCGTCCGCTCGGTGGCCGGCGACGTTGGCACCTGGACCGACCGCTTCACCCGCAACGACGGCGTGGAGATCGGCTGCGACCTCAAGACGGTGCACTTCAAGCGGTTCTACAAGGCCCCCGCCAGCAGTCTGCGTGAGGGCTGGCCGGAGCGCCAGGCTGAGGCCTGGGAGAGCGGCATCTGCACGCGCTCCATCTGGCACGAGGCGGTGGGCAACGGCTGGGTAGTGTCGGCCACCGTCACGACTGCCACCGGCACGCAGGTGTGGCTCGCGTGCCTGCCCGACGGCCGAGGCTTCTATCGGGTGCTCCAGTAAGTCCCAGGTTACGGGAGTGCAGGGGTCAGACCCCTCGCTTCCGGCGTTCGAAGTTTCAATGCGAAGGCCGGATGCGAGGGGTCTGACCCCTTCTCGTGCCTGGCTTTGGCTCCGTTCAATGTGGAGCGTCCCGCATCGTCCGCACTCAGCCACCTGGCCGGGACCTGCGGCCGGTGATGCACGCCGTCCGGCGCGAGCCTCGGATCGACAATGCCGACCGCTCCCTTGGTTGAGCGATCATGGCTAAGCGGATCGTGCGAGAACATTCAGCCGGGTTGTCCTCCCCGGTTGTCCTCTCCGGGCGGGTCGGGCCGCCTTCTGCAGGCGCGGACGCCGCCCCGGGACGCCCAACAGCTTCAGGACGGCACGCCGAAGCCCGCCTGCGACGACTTGCCGCTCCGGAACACACCTCAGGCGCAAGGCCGCCACGGGTCGCCCTCCAAGGCGGTGCGACGCGCCTCAGCACACAGAAGGTCGAGCCACGCGCACTGGCCCCGCGTCCACTCGACGTCGCATTCCCGGTAGCGCCTGGCACGCAGCCGTGCCTTGACGGACCACCAGTTGCTGCACAGACCCGAGCGGGCCAACTCCACGGCATGTCTCATGACATCGTCACGCCGGTCACTCATGCCCCCTCCACGCTTGACAACTGCCAACATCCCCGCCGTGCTTATAATGGTCGAGGAGTAGGGCGTGTCAAAGGCAATCGTTATGCTTTGCAACTACCTCTAGACGCTGTGGATATTCAGACTCAGGACTCCACGGCTCCGACATCGAAAATAACTATATAAGATATATGACCAGCAAATCTGCCTTTGCGGGGATTCGAAACTCCATATTGACGCCTGATCGGGGCCCGGACTTGAACCACAGTCTCATTCTCCGTCGTCGCCCAATCGATTCGCAGTTGCAACTCTGTCCGTGGCCGTCATGCAAATTCCACCGGTTGTCCGTTGACTCGTCAAGAATAGCGTTGTCGACCAAAAAGACGTTGGAATCGCTGTGGAAATACACGTCCGCACAGCTCCCGCCATGCCCCGGCCCCACTAGTGTCCCGCGATCGCTCAAACGTGGAGACACGCCATGTTCAACGACGACGGACTTTGGCCCTGCAAATGCAGCGCCTGCGAGCACGAGTGGTATTCGAGCATTGCGGCCATGCGGGCGGACGGCGAGGTGATATGCCCGGCCTGCGGCGCGCCGAATTCCATTCCGCCGAGGGATTTCGATCATGCCGTTCTAGCCGCCCGCAGCGGGCGCTACGACTTTTCCTACCTGGTGCGCATCCCGCCGGAATTTCAATCCGGCGCGACCGCCTCGCGGGCGGCCTGACGGACAGGGGCGAAGGCGAGGGACCTCAGTTTCCCGCCCAGTCGAAATAGACGAAGCGCAGGAGGCGGCGCGAGACCAGCCACGTCGGTGACCACCTCGGTCTCGACGCGCAGGAGGCGGAGCGTCGGGCCGTCCGCCAACGTGGTCGTGAAGGGGGTGCCGGCGAGGCGCAGAAGGGCAGCGTCTCGCTCTACACCGCGTTCCTGGTGGTCACGGTCGTCGGGCGGATTACGCCGAAGGCCGTAACCCGCCGATGCGCCCGCGGAGATGGCGGATGACGCGCTTCGAGCCAATCCGCCCTATGCCAGCGCCGTCCGGCGCTGCGCATGGCCGTAGCCGAGCAGCACCACGGCCAGGGTGACGCCGATCGCGTTGATCCAGATCGCGCCCGCGAACGACTCGGGAGGCAGCACCACGGCGAGAGCCACGACGCCGTAGAGCATGCGCCATAGCCGTGACAGCGGACCCAGCGAGAAGCCCACCACGGCAGCGGTGCCGAGGTAGATGCCGAACAGCACGCGTGCAAGGTTGAGGACGATCTCGGGGGCCGAGCCGTTCATCAAGAGGCTCGGCGTCAGCACGAACAGGAAGGGAAGCAGGAACGTGCTCCAGCCCACCAAGCAGGCGACCCAGCCCGTGGTCCAACCGTCGGTGCGGGCGATGTTCGCCGCGGCGTAGGCGGCGAACGCCACCGGCGGCGTGATCATGGAGAGAATGCCGTTGTACATGACGAACATGTGGGCGGCCATGGGCGTCACGCCGAGCTTGACGAGCGCCGGCGCCAGCAGCGTCGCGGTGAGAATGTAGACGCTCACCGTCGGCAGACCGATGCCGAGCAGGAAGGCCAGCACGGCGATCAGCAGCAGCAGAAGGAACACGTTGTCGCCGGAGAGGGCCAGGAGTTGCATCGTCATGCCGAAGGCGAGGCCGGAGATGCTCATGACGCCCACCATGAGCCCCGCCGCCGCGCCGATCAGGATGATGTCGAGCGAGACGCGGCCGGTCTCGACGATGGCCTTCAGCACCTGGCCGATGGTGGTGCGCCTGCCGCGGTAGCCGAACACCAGCGAGAGCAGCAGCAGTAGCACCGTGCTGACGACGGCCACCTTCTCCGGCGTCAGGTGGAAGACCTCCGGATAGATCAGCGCCGCAATCAGGAAGCCGATGGGCACCAGGAAGTGCCAGCCGGACCGGAACACCTCGCCGATGCCCGGCGCGTCCGCGATGGCCGCTGCACCGATCCTCTGCCTGGCGGCCTCCAGGTCTACGTGGAAGAACAGGCAGGCGTAGTAGAGCAGCGCCGGAATAGCCGCGGCGATGCACACGGTGCCGTAGGAGACTTGCAGGAACTCGGCCATGATGAAGGCCGAGGCGCCCATCACCGGCGGCATCAGCTGCCCGCCGGTGGAGCCGACCGACTCGATGGCGGCCGCCCGGTAGGGCGTGAAGCCGGACCGGACCATGGTGGGAATGGTGACGATGCCCACCGCCAGCACGTTGCTCACCGCGCTGCCCGAGATCATGCCGAACAGGCCGGAGCCCACCACCGCGATCTTGCCGGCGCCGCCGCGGTAGCGGCCCATGGCCGACATGGCGATGTCGGAGAAGAAGTCGGCCCCGCCCGTGCGCGCCAGCACCTGGCCCAGGATGGTGAAGGGGATCACCACCAGCACCGCCACCTGCAGGATCGAGCTGATGATGCCGTTGGTGTCGAGGCCCAGATAGACGACGAGCCGCTCGGGCGCCACGGGCCGCGTCTGGAACGTGCCCGGGAAGTGCGGGCTGATGAAGATGTAGACCGTCATCGCCAGAATGATGCCGACGAAGCCGAGCCCGGAGATGCGCCGGCTCGCCTCCAGCACCAGCAGGATCAGGATGGCGCTGCCGACGATGCCCTCGGTGGGCATCAGCGCGACCTCTCCGGTCAGGCGTTCGTAGAATATCGCGATCCAGCCGCAGATCAGCAGGGAGAGGCCTGCGGCGATCCAGTCGAGCGTGCGCGCGACCGGGGCGCCGCTGCCGAACAGCGTCCACAGCACGCACGCCGCCAGCGCGGGATAGAGCGCGAGCGGCACGTCGCCGGTGCGCAGGTAGCGGAAGGCGATGTACGCAGCGAGGCCGACCGAGGCGGTCGTCCCGGCCCAGTCGAAGCGCGCGCGCGCCGCCTGCTCGGTGACGAAGGCCAGCGCCAGCGACAGGCCGAGGCAGACGGCCAGCAGCTGCTCGGTGTAGAATGCCAGGCGGAACTGCTGGGGCACGTCGAGCACCCACAGCACGACGGCCGCCACCAGCAGTGCTTGCAGGATACCGGCAGCGACCACGGTCGCCCGCGACGCGGCGGAGGCGAACTCCGCCGCGCTCGGAACAATCCGCTCCTCGCTCACTGGATGGCCTTGGGCGAGAAGCCCTTCTCCTTGAAGTACTTCAAGGCGCCGGGGTGGTAGGGCACCACGTCATACTGCTTGTAGAGGCCCTCCGCCGAGAAGTCGCGCAGCGCCGGCTGCACTGCCACCAGCTCCGCCTTGTTGGCCTCCATGGTGGCGACGATCTTGTAGACCAGCTCGTCGCTCGCCTTGGCGTTGGTGAACAGAATGTTGTCGTAGGCGAACACTTTCATCCGCGACAGCACGCCGGGGTAGGCGGGGCCCGGATCCACCTCGGTGAGGTAGGCGAAGGGGAAGAGCTTGCGCGCGGCGGGCATTCCGGCCTCGGGGATCTCCAGCACCCGCACCCCGCCCACTGTCGCGTCCACCTCGCGCAGCTTGCCACCGCCGAAGGCGAACGTGAACGTATCGGCGTTGTCGCCGGAGAAAGCGTCGGCGCCGCGCATGACGTTCGGCACCGGCACCGACTGGACGTCGGCGGCCGTCAGGCCGGCGGTCGCGAGCGCCGCGTTGGTGGTGGCGTCCTGGGTCCGCATGGCCGAGTAACCGAGCGGCACTCGCTTGCCCTTGAGATCGGCGATGGTCTTGAGGCCGCTGTCCTTGCGCACGTACCAGCCGACGCGCAAGGGGTGGATGGCGCCAATCAGGCGCAGGTCTGGTTGCGCGCCGGCCGCGGAGGTGCCCCTGGCGACGTTGTCCATCTCGGCGACGTTGGCAATTCCAAGCTCCGCCTCGGCACGGCCGACCATGGGGATCAGCGTGGTCTCGCCGGCGGTGGGCTGCACCAGCACATTGAGCCCCGCCTTCTCTTTCAGCACCTTGGCGATGGCCGACCCCGTGGTGTGGTTGAGCGTGCCCGGCTGCATGGTGGCGATGCCGTACGTCTGGGCGACGGCGCCGGCAGCCCCCCCGACAGCCCCCAAGGCGACCATGCCGGCCACCAGCGCGGCACGGGTCCACAGGCTCGCCCCGCGCGGTCTGGCGTGCACGGCGGAACGATGCGGTCGGCTCGGCATGGCGGCATTCCTCCCCAAGGTTTCTCTGCTTCAAGCTTTGCTTGTAGTGGTAGCGGCAGGGGACGGCCGCGGCAAGTCGCCGGATCGCCCGGAGGCCCCCGCAGCATGTCCGGCGCCCGACGGCATCGCCCGACGCATCGCCTGGCAACCATCGCGACGCTTCCAGCGTTTAAACCTTTAGTCGCATGTCCAGACAGGACTGCATGACCCAACTGTGGAGGTTCAACATGTCGTTCAAGACGGGGGCGAGCGTAACCGCCCTGGCTTTGACACTCGGCCTTACCGCAGCTGCGGCTCAACAGCAGGTCTCTCCGCCAGCGGTGCAACCCGAGGCCCCGCGGACGCCGGTGGCCGGCCAGATCGTCACGCAGCCAGAGAACAGCATCCTCGCACGCGATCTCATCGGCCAGACCGTGAACGCGCCGGACAATACCAAGATCGGCAACATCAGCGATCTCGTCATGAGCAAGGACGGACGCACGGTCGAAGGCTTTGTGATCGGCGTGGGCGGCTTCCTCGGCATCGGCGAGCGCAGCGTCGCCCTCAAGATGGACCGATTGAAGATCGCGCCCAAGGCGGAGGGCGGGGTCGAGCTCGTCTCGGATCTTAAGAAGGACGAGCTGGCGAACGCGCCGGCCTTCAAGTCCCGCAAGGACATCGAGGCCGAGAAGCGCGCCAGCGAGCGCCCCGTGCGGCCGCCTACCGGGCCGGGGACGACGGGCACAGGCGGCCGCTAATGAGAGGTGTCAGACCCTGCGGGTCTGACACCATAGCGACGGCGGAAGTTGGGGGTAACGGTGTCAGACCCAGAGGGTCTGGCACCTACTTCGGGTTCCCGCAGAAGCGCTGGATGCGGCTGCAGGCGTCCTCCAGCTCGGCGTTGGAGGTGGCGTAGGAGATGCGGAAGTAGGGGCTCATGGCGAACGCCGCCCCGTGCACCACCGCCACGCCCTCCTCGTCCAGCAGAGCCAGCGCGAAGTCCTCGTCCGTGTTGAGCCTGACACCCTTAGGCGTGGTCTTGCCGATGACGCCCTCACAGGAGGGATAGACGTAGAATGCGCCTTCGGGCTTGGGACACTTGATTCCCTTGGCTTGGTTCAGCATCGACACCACCAGGTCGCGCCGCGTCCTGAACGCCTGCCGGTTGCGTGGGATGAAGTCCTGCGGGCCGTTCAAGGCCTCCACGCCCGCCCACTGCGTGATGGACGAGGGGTTGGAGGTGGACTGCGACTGCAGCTTGCACATGGTCTTGATGAGCGCCTCCGCCCCACCGGCGTAGCCCAGACGCCAGCCCGTCATGCAGTAGGCCTTGGAGAAGCCATTGAGCGTGAGCGTGCGCTCGTAGAGGGCGGGCTCAACCTGGGCCGGCGTGTAGAAGGTGCGGTCGTCGTAGAGCAGGTGCTCGTACATGTCGTCGGTGAGCATCCAGACGTGCCGGTTCTTGGGCGCCATCAGCACGTCGGTGAGGGCCTTCAGCTCCTCGCGGCTGTAGGCGGCACCCGAGGGGTTGCAAGGCGCGTTGAAGACGAGCCACTTGGTGCGCTCGGTGATGGCCGCGTCCAGCACCTCGGGCTTGAGGCGGTAGCCGTCCTCGATCCGGCACGGCGCGGACACCGGCTTGCCGCCGCCCAGCAGCACGATGTCGGCATAGGACACCCAATAGGGCGCCGGGATCACCACCTCGTCGCCAGGGTTGAGGGTGCACAGCAGCGCGTTGTAGAGCACCTGCTTGCCGCCGGTGCCGACCGAGATCTGGGACATCTTGTAGTCGAGACCGTTCTCGCGCTTGAACTTGGCGACGATGGCGGCCTTCAGCTCCGGGATGCCGTCCACGTCGGTGTACTTGGTCTTGCCCTCCTTGAGAGCGCGCACGGCGGCTTCCTTGATGTTCTCTGGCGTGTCGAAGTCGGGCTCGCCGGCCGACAGTGAGATCACGTCGCGGCCCTTGGCCTTCAGCTCGCGCGCTTTCGTCGCCATGCCAATGGTCTGGGACGGCGAGATGCGGTTGACGCTGTCGGAGAAGAAACGGGCTGGGAGCGCTCCCATGGCGGCCTCTCTGGTGCCTTGGCTAGGGTTGCCGTTGCGGCAGTGTGCAAGCGGCGCGGACCCTACGCCCCGACGCGAGCGAGTCAAGTGGCCAGCGTCCGGACGCGCGACATTGCGCCGTTGCCGACTTCCGTGGTGGCGGCGCCCTTCTCGGCAATCGCCGCGGCGCACGCATCAACCGGATTGGGGCTGGGCAGTTTGAGGGGCGCCGGTGAAGAAGCGGTAGCTCAGAGAAAGAAAGCCGATGGCGGCGACGGTGGAGAGCACGCCGACGCCGATGATCGACAGGATGACCGGCAGGCTGCCGCTCTGACCCTCCGGCAGGAGCATGACGCCGATGCCGATCGCGTACGATGGCACGTACAGCAACAAGGTGCCGGCGCACAGCTCCAGGGTGTTGTCCCTGGTGAGCCGCCATGCCTCCCCCAGTCTCACGATCCGTCCGGTGGCAATCCCCGGCAAGGACACGGAGAGGCGGATCGTGACCACGATGGCCGGCAAAGAGATGAACAGGCCCATGAGGTTCATGGCCAGCAGGTTTCCGACCGACGGTGGCGAGCCGGGACTTGGAAAAACCAAATGTCCGATCACCGGCAGCAACAGAAGGGCGCAGAGAATCTGGATCGGCAGGGCCACCAAGGCGATCAGCAGGAAGCGGAGGATGTAGCGCAGCACTCGTCCGTCGACGCGAAGGTAGATGGCCGGTGGCTGCTCGCCGAGAAGCATCAGGCGGTGCCAAGCCACCGCCGTCGAGGCGAACGCCAGGGCGACGATCACGGCGTGCAGCAGCATCCCAAAGAAGATCGTCGAGAAGGACAGCTCTGCCATATTCAGCAGAGCCAACAATCTGGCCGCAAAGAGGACGCAGAGGATCACGCCCCAGGCCCAGAAAATTCGGATCACGGCCAGCCAGTTCGCTGGCACCGACGAAAAGGCTTCCGAGACCGTTGGCCAAACCGGCAATGCGGCTGGAGCCGTCGTAGACGCCATAGTGTCCCCCGTGCGAGCGCAACCGCACCATGACCACGCCAGAGTTATGGCGACCCGATTGGCGGGTATGCGAGCCAATTCCCTGCCTTGATGCCGTTCTCGCTTACCACGCAGAGCTTCATCTGCCGACGAAGGAATTGGCGCAGCCGCCGGAGCGGGTGGGCGGATCGACTGATAGCCGCAACCCGCCGTTTGTCGCGTGAAGCGGCCGACTACAATTGCCCGTCCGCCACGCCGCTGTAGCGTCGACCTATCGCTTGTTCATCGCCGAGGGATCGACCGCGCGGAACTCCACGCCCTCGGTCTCGGCGCCGAAGAAGTCGACGTGGATATGGTTGCCGTCCGGGTCGCGAACGTTGATCTGCACGCCGCCGCCGCCCTGCACCCGGCGGCCGTCGTAGGGCACCTTCTCGCGCTCCAGGCGGGCCAGGAAGTCCTTGAGGCCGACAGCGTTGAAGGCGAAGTGCTCCAGCTGCAGGATGCCCTCCTGCGGCGGCAGCTCCTCGACGCCGACGAGGTGGATGGTCGCGTCGTTGCCGCAATAGATCCAGGCGCCGGGGAACGGGAACGGCGGCCGGAAGCCGGCGCGCATGCCGAGCACGCGGTCGTACCACTCCACCATGCGCTCGACATCGGCTGTATGGATGTTGACGTGATCGAGCTTCTGGATCTGCACGGCCTGCATGATGCGTCCTCCGGCTGGGGTATGGCGCGACGCTAGCCCATTGCGCGCAACCGGCAAAGCGCGGCGCGACAGGCGTTTCTCAATCCGAAAGTGGATGATTTGCAGAGGATCGAGCGGCTGGCTTAGTCTCGCCGTCCAATACCCGTCTCACGGCTCGGGGGCTCGTCGGCCATGACTCGCTTCAGGCGCATCGTCGTTCTCACCGGTGCCGGCATTTCCGCCGAGTCCGGCATCTCCACCTTCCGCAACAAGGGCGGCATCTGGTCCAAGGTGGACCTGACGGACGTGGCGACGCCGCAGGGCTTCGCGCGCAACCCGCGGCTCGTGCTCGACTTCTACAACACGCGGCGGAAGGACGCCGCCGCTGCCGAGCCCAACGCTGCGCACCTGGCGCTCGCGAGGCTGGAGGCCGAGCACGGCGCCAACGGCGGCGTGATGACCCTCGTGACCCAGAACATCGACCTTCTGCACGAGGCCGCCGGCAGCAAGAGCATTATCCACATGCACGGCCAGGCCAACCTGATGCTGTGCAACCGGTGCCAGGCGCGCCACCCCTGGGAGCGGGAGGACCTCAGCGTCGATCTGGCCTGCAAGTCCTGCGGCAAGGCGGGCGGGTTGCGCCCCGACGTGGTGTGGTTCGGCGAGATGCCCTACCACATGGACCGCATCTACGCGGAGCTGGGCCGCGCCGACCTGTTCCTGTCCATCGGCACCAGCGGCAACGTCTATCCCGCCAGCGGCTTCGTGGCCGAGGCGCGCCGCGCCGGCGCCCATGCCGTGGAGCTCAACCTGGAGCCGTCGGAAGGCGCCTCCCTATTCCACGAGGCCCATCACGGCCCGGCCACCAAGGTGGTTCCGGCGTATGTGGAGGGGATTTTGAGCGGGAAGGCGTGAGCGGGTCTGCCGCGACGGGGGGCAGCGGCCTCGCGTGCGAACAGCGAGCTCGAATGCGAGGATGGAGGCGAGGAGTCCGACCCCGACACATGCTCTGGCGTTCCCTGCCGCTGGCCGGCATGGCGGCAATTGTTGTCATCACGGTCTGTGTGCGGCCCTGGGTGCAGCACCGGCGCTATGGGACGTCCGGCCTTGTGCTGTTCCGGTCAGGGAAGCTGTCACAGGACCTGCGTGACGCCGCCCTGGTCGTGGTGATCGCCCTCCTGACTGCGCAGGCCGCCGTAGCGGCCGCCGGGCGGCGGGAGCCCCTGCTGCTGGTGGTGGGACCAGGCGCCATTCGCGACCTGCTGCAGGTGGCGGGGGCCGTGTTGATGGCCGCCGGCATCGCCCTGCTCGCCTCCGGCCAGCTCAACATGGGAGCGTCCTGGCGCGTCGGCATCAAGGAGGGGGAGGCACTTGGCCTGGTGACGGGCGGCCTCTACCGCTTCTGCCGCCATCCAATCTACCTTGGGCTTCTCACCGCCATCGCGGGCTACACGGCCCTGCTGCCGACCGCGGTCTCGCTGCTCCTGCTGGCAACGACATATACACGAGTGCGCATCCAGGCGGCCGCCGAGGAGGCCTACCTGGAGCGCACCTACAGCGCAACCTACCGTGACTACGCCCGCCGCGTGGGCCGCTTCCTGCCGGGGATCGGCCGGCGCAACGGTCTCAACGGTTGAGCGCCCGCGGCAAACCGCCACCTCTGCGCGAGACAACTGTCATGCAGTATCTGCAACAAATCCTCCGCATGCGCTTGCGGACAGCGGATAGCTGCACCGGCGTTGTTCCGGCGCAGCATCGGCAAGCCCGATAGACGGCCGGCGGCCGTCCGTCCTGGTGCAATGGCTTGGAATGCCCGCCTCCTTTGCTATAGTGTGGCCGCGCCCGGGATAGTCGGCGGGCTTCCGACGGGCTTGCGGGGCGCCTGAGCGATCATGCGGGGCACAGTCGGTGCCGACCGGCCGGCTTTCGGCCGTTGTGCCCGCGCGTTGCCAGCGCAAAGAAAGTCGAATACGGGGAGCCAATTCAGATTATGCGATGCAATTGGCGGCGCTGGCTATGGGGCGTGATTCCGCTCGTCTGCGCGAGCGTGGCGGCGGTCTATCTTGAACGCGGGGTGATCGAGAAGGACCTGACCGACCGCGCCACGCAGGCGCTGGCCGCCAGCGGCGCGTATTGGGCAGAGGTCAACTTCACCGGTCGCGACGTCGCCCTCACCGGCCATGCGACGGCTGACAACGAGCCCCCCGAGGCCGAGGCCGTGCTTCGCAAGCTGTGGGGCGTGCGCCAGGTCAACAACGGCGCCAACCTGCCGCCCAAGGTCGAGCCCTATCTCTGGCAGGCCAACCGCCGTGGCGACCGCGTGCGCCTCTACGGCCACGTTCCCAATCGCGGCACCCGGCAGATCATCGTCGGCATGACGAACGCCGCCTTGCCGGGCCTGGAGATCACGGACCGCACGCGCATCGGACGCGGCGTTCCGCCCACCGATACGTGGCTCGCCGGCGTGAGCTTTGCGCTAAAGCAGCTCGCCGCCCTCAAGAAGGGCGAGGTACGCCTGGAGGATCTCGCCCTCACCATCTCGGGCGAGGCGGAGAACGCCGCGGAGTACCGGGCGGTGAGCGCGGCGCTGAAGGGCGGCCTGCCCAAGGGGATCACGCTCGCAGGCTTGCAGGTGGCGGCGCCGGTTGTGAGCCCCTACACATGGTCGGCGCAGTTCGCCGGCGGCCAGCTGGTGCTGTCGGGCCACGTGGCTGACGACAGCGCCAAGTCGGAGCTGCTCGCCGCCGCCGCGGCGGCCCCTGCGGGCACGGGGGTCGTGGACCGTCTGGAGACCGCCAGGGGCGCGCCGGCGGATTTTGCCGGAGCCGCGGCAACCCTGATCCGGCAGATCGCGAAGCTGCAGAGCGGCAACGCGGAGATGAAGGATACGGCGGTCACAGTTGGCGGCGTCGCGGCCGACGAGGCCCAGGCCCAGGCGGTGCGCGAGGCGCTGCGCGCCTCGATGCCCTCCAACTTCAAGCTCACCGATCAGATCCGGGTGCGCGAGCCGCCCAAGGTGGAGCCGAAAGTCGAGCCCAAGATCGAGGCCAGGCCGCCGGCCGAGACCGCGCCGCCCCCGCGCATGGAGCGGCAGACCACCGCCGACCCGCAGCCCTCGATGCAGCAGCCCAAGACCGATACGCAACCCGCAGCGGCTGCGCCGACCAAGGCGGAGGCCCAGCCGGAGGTCAAGGCGGCAGCCCAGCCGCCGGCAGATCCGCAGCGTCCGGCGCCGCAAGCGGCCGCTGCGGAACCAGCCAAGGACACGGTCTCACCGTCTGGCCCCGCCGCGCAGCCAGAGACCAAGGTTGCAGTGGCCTCCCCGCCGCCCGCGCCGGAGGCGGCTCCCGCACCCACTCCTCCCCCGCCCGCTGCGGCTCCGCCACCGCCACCGGCGCCCTCCGTGGCAACGCCGGCCCCGGCTGCGGCCGAGGCGGCTCCTCCGGCAGTGGCGCCCGCGGCTGCGGTGGCCCCCGCCCCCAGGCCCGAGGCCGCGCCGCCGGCCGCCGACGTGGCGGCAGCCTGCCGGGACGACCTGTCCAAGCTCGCCGCCGCCAACCCCATCGTGTTCGAGCGTGGAAGCGCCGAGCTCGATGCCGTGGGGCTGGCGACACTGGCCAAGATCGCCGCCGCCGTTAAGAGGTGCCCGGGGGTGCGCATCGCCGCCGAAGGCCACACCGACATCGAGGGCGGCCCGGACTACAACCAGCGGCTCTCCGCCAAGCGCGCACAGGCGGTGGCGAGTTGCCTGATCAAGACCGGCGTGGGTGCCGATCAGATCGAGACCGCCGGCTTCGGCGCCAGCCGGCCGGTGGCGCCCAACTCCACCGCGCAGGCCCGCGCCAAGAACCGCCGCACCGAGATCCTGGTGCGGCCCAAGTGAGCCGGCAGGTTAACCGTTCATAACATTGCGCCGGCAGGACGCCGCAAGGGACAAGGAATGGAATACCTCGCTGTCAAGCTGATCTGGTGGCTGCTGCTCGCGCTGGCGTTCGGCTTCGTAGTCGGTTGGGTGTCATGCAGCCGCTCGGAGAGCGATCCGTCCTGAGAGCCGGCTGCGGCACGCGAAGCTGGGAGTGCGCGCGATGATCCCGTTCTGGGCTGAAACCTTGCTGCTGATGACGGCAGCCTATTTGCTGGGGGCGATGCTGGCGTGCGTCATCCGGCGCAGCCTGGCACCGGCTGCCGTGCGGGGCGTTCCCGCCGAGCGGCGCGTCGATCCCTTGCCCGAGGCGGCGGCGCTGCGGGCGGCGCAGCCCGGGCGCACGACCGAGCCGGCACCAGCTCCTGCCACCCCGACCGCGCCCCAACCGGCGCGTCCGGGCCTTGCGGGCGCGCCGTCGGCCGCCGCGCGGCAGGACCTCAAGAGCATCCAGGGCATCGACGCCGCCACCGAAGCGCGCCTCAACGGCCTCGGCATCTCCCGCTTCGAGCAGATCGCCGGTTGGATGCGCGCCGACGTGGAGCGTGTCGGCCAGGCGCTGGGCCAGAAGGGGCGCGTCGCCCGCGAGAACTGGATCGAGCAGGCCCAGATCCTGGCCAAGGGCGGCCAGACGCTGTTCTCGGTGCGCCGCGCCAGGGGCGAGGGCAGCACCGCCGCGCCCAGCCCTGACGAGGGCGAGCCGGCGCTGCCATCCGAGATCTCGCTGCCGCGGGCGATGTCGCGCGCCGGCGTTGCCGCCGTCGTGATCGCCCCGTCGGCACCTCAGGCGGCGCCCCCGGCGGCGTCCCCCGCACAACCGCCGCTGGTCTCCGACCGGGCGGCGTTCGCCCAGCAGGGCGGGTCGGCGCAGGCGGCCTCCGCGGTTCCGGTCCGGCCCGCACAGGCCCCCACCCACGACAACCTGCAGCGCATCGGCGGCATCACCGCCGAGATCGAGCGGAAGCTCAACGGGCTCGGCGTCTCGCGCTATTCCGAGATCGCGCAGTGGTCGCCGGCCGCCGTGGAGCGCATGGACAAGGAGCTCGGCACCTCGGGCCGCATCTCGCGGGAGAACTGGATCGAGCAGGCGCAGATCCTGAGCCGCGGCGGCGACACCCGCTTCTCGCGCGAGTTCGACCAGCGCGCGGGCGCGCCGCCCGGTCCTCCGCCCCGTCCTATCAAGCTGCCCGACGCCATCCGCGAGCACGAGGCGCGGACGGGGGCACCGTCCCGCACCGAGCTCGGCTTGCTCCGCTCGGTGCGCTCCGAGGCCTACCAGGACGCCACCGAGCCCGGCCCCGAGGCCGCGCGCCGCGCCGCGTCCATGCGCAAGGTGGTCCGCGCCACCGCCGACGACCTCAAGCGCATCAAGGGCATCGGCTTCCAGATCGAGAAGCAGCTCAACGCGCTGGGCGTCATGACCTACGAGGACATCGCCAACTGGACCAGCGAGGACATCGACCGCGTCAGCAAGTCGCTCGACTTCAAGGGCCGCATCCAGCGCGAGAACTGGGTGGAGCAGGCCCGCATCCTCGCGGCCGGCGGCGACACCGAGTTCTCCCGCCGCAGTGACCGGGAGACGGGACGCCGGTAGGCCGGGCCAGGTGCCGGACCTAGGTACGGGCTTCCCGGTCACAGCGGCAAGGGTGGCGTCGATTTCGAGGCCATCGCTCTCCCCGCCACGACTGCGGCCGATAGCTGGTCGCGACGGATCGGACGGCCTGGCTCGACGGGCACAGTGGACGACCTGGCGGGCGCATTTTCACGAGGCGATAGTTACGATCCCTCGGCGGACGGAACCCCATCACCGCTGCGGCTCGCGGCACGCTTGGAGCCCGCGACAAAATCTACGTCGGAAACATTGACAAGCTGACAGGGGAGATACTCGTGTCGTAATTGAAATGAGCGCAGGACGCGACGCCGCGTACTCTCCGGTTTGACCAGTCGATAGGGTCGCACTACGTTCGTGCGCAAACCATCCAGCTTAAAGCGACAGGGAGGGAGAAAACCCAATGCGCAAACTGCTCGCCAGCCTGAGCAGCCTCGCGGTGGCCGCGATGGCCGCCACGTCTGCATATGCCCAGGGCACCGTCAAGATCGGGCTGATTGCCGCCTACACCGGCCAATTCGCCGACACCGCGGCCCAGATCGACCAGGGCGTCAAGCTCTACATCAAGCTGCATGGCGACACCGTTGCCGGCAAGAAGATCGTCATCATCCCGAAGGATACCGGCGGTCCTGACGCCGCTGCCGCGACGCGCCTGGCGCAGGAGCTGGTGACCCGTGACGGCGCCGACATCCTCGCCGGCTTCACCCTGACGCCGGAGGCGCTCGGCGCGGCCTCCATCTCCGAGAAGGCCAAGAAGTTCATGGTCAACATGAACGCGGCTACCTCGGTGGTCATCACCAAGTCGCCCTACATGGTCCGCACCTCGGTGACGCTGCCAATGATCGCCGCGACCATGGGCAACTGGGCCGCCACCAAGGGCGGCATCAAGAAAGCTTACACCATGGTGGCCGACTTCGGCCCCGGCATCGACGCCGAGAAGTGGTTCCACAAGGCCTTCACCGATGCCGGCGGCGAGATCGTCGGCTCGGTGCGCATGCCGGTGGCGAACCCGGACTTCTCGGCCTTCGTGCAGGCCGCCAAGGACAAGAACCCCGAGTCGATCTTCATATTCATCCCCGGCGGCGCGCAGCCGGCCGCTCTCGGCAAGGCGTTCGCGGAGCGCGGCATCGACCCCGGCAAGATCAAGCTGCTCAGCACCGGCGAGCCGGTTGACGAGACCGCCATCAAGGCGCTGGGCGACTTGGCCATCGGCCGCATCAGCGCCTGGCACTACGACTACAATCTCAATACGCCGGAGAACAAGGCGTTCGTGAAGGCCTTCAACGCCGAGTTCAAGCGCAACCCCGACTTCTTCGCCGCCGGCGGCTACGACGGCATGCACGTCATCTACGAGGCCCTGAAGAAGACCGGGGGCAACACCGATGCCGAGGCCCTCGTCAACGCGGCCAAGGGCCTGAAGTGGACGAGCCCGCGCGGTCCGATGATGATCGACCCGAACACCCGCGACGTGGTCCAGACCGTCTACATCCGCAAGGTGGAGAAGGTGGGCAACGAGATTGTCAACGTCGTCATCGACAAGTACGAGAACGTGAAGGACCCGAAGTAAGGCGGGCCCTCGCGGCCGGAAGGCAACGCGGGTGGGCGGCGCTCGTCGCCCCCCGTGGCGCTTCCACCTCCAGGAGTATTTGAGAAGTCTTAAGACACGGCAGGTCGACCGCGCCCGATGCCGCCGCGCGCCGCCGGGAGCCTGAGTAGAACCCGCGCCATGCTGCCTCCCGTCTTCAACGTCCTGTTCGACGGCTTTGCCTACGGGATGCTGCTGTTCGTCCTATCGGTGGGGTTGTCGGTGACGCTGGGCATGATGAACTTCATCAACCTGGCCCACTGCGCCTTCGCCATGCTGGGCGGTTTCGTTGCCGTCACGCTCGTCAACACCATGGGCTGGCCGTTCCTCGCCGCCCTGCCGGTCGCGTTCCTGGCGGCTGCGGCGGTCGCCGTGGTGCTAGAGCGCACCCTTTATCGCCGCCTCTACAAGGCCGCCGAGCTCGACCAGGTGCTGTTCACCATCGGCATCGTATTCATGTCGGTGGCGACGGCGGCCTACGTGTTCGGCACCCTGCAACAGCCCATCAAGACACCCGCCTTCCTGCGCGGCTCCGTCCACCTTCTCGGCATCGACCTCGGCGTCTACCGCCTGTTCCTGATCGGATCGGGGCTGCTGGTGGCGATCGTGCTGGTGGCGATGCTGGAGTACACCCGCTTCGGCGCCCGCGTGCGCGCCGCGGTGGACAACCAGCGCATGGCGGCGGGCCTCGGCATCAACGTCGAGGCGGCGTTCGCCATCACCTTCGCGCTCGGCAGCGGCCTGGCAGGGCTCGGCGGCGCGCTGGCCATCGAGATCGTGGGTCTCGATTACTGGTTCGCCTTCGGCTATCTCGTCTACGTGCTGATCGTGGTCTCGGTCGGCGGCCTCGGCTCCATCGGCGGGTCGTTCGCCGCCGCCGTGCTGCTCGGCATGAGCGACATGTTCGGCAAATACTACTTCCCCGAGGTCGGCGCGTTCTTCATCTACCTGGTGATGCTGGTCATTCTGATGTGGCGGCCGGCGGGCCTGTTCGGGAGGCGGTGATGGGAGCGCCGGCAGCGGCCTTGACGCCGCACGATTTTCTGAGGTCGCAGACGCGCTGGCACCCGGCCGAGGTGCTGTTCTGGCTCTGCACGCTGCTGCCGTTCCTGTTCCCCGGCAACCTGCTGCTGGCTTACCAGATCGCCATCACCGCGCTCTTCGCCCTCTCCATCGACCTGGTGCTGGGCTACGCCGGGATCGTCACCCTGGGACACGCGGCGTTCTTCGGGCTGGGAGCCTACGGCGCCGGACTGTTCTCCAAGCATGTGTGGGGCGAGCCGCTCACGGGGCTGGCCTTCGGCGCGGTGGTCGCGGCCATCGCCGGCTACCTGTCGAGCCTGGTGGTGGTGCGCTTCCGCCACCTTGCCATCATCATGATCACGCTCGGCTTCGGCCTCCTGCTGCACGAGGTGGCCAACAAGGCGCACGATCTCACCGGCGGCACCGACGGGCTGCAGGGCGTCCGGATGTGGCCCGTCCTCGGCCTCTTCCAGTTCGACCTGTGGGGCTACACCGCCTACACCTACTCCCTGATCGTCCTGTTCCTGGTGTTCCTGGCGGTGCGGCGCATTATCCATTCCCCGTTCGGCCTCTCGCTCCGCGGTATTCGCGAGAACTGGACGCGCATGCCGGCCATTGGCGCGCCGAGCCAGTCGCACCTGCGCAAGGCCTACACCATCTCCGCAGGCATCGCCGGGATCGCCGGGGCGCTGCTGGCCCAGACCACCGAGACGGTCTCGCTCCAGGTGTTGAGCTTCGAGCGCTCGGCCGATACCGTGGTGATGCTGGTGCTGGGCGGCACCGGCCGGCTCTACGGCGG
>DATMZP010000603.1:0-5968 GCA_035573595.1 Hyphomicrobiaceae bacterium | reverse complement strand
GCGGTGTGTCCCCGTCAAGTCCCCCTTTGCCGAAAACCGCGGGACGCCCGATAATCGGGCGGGGTGGGAAAGCACCTCGCACGGGGGGGAAGCGGCCATGACCGGTGCCCGCATTTTTGTTGCCATTGTGTTTGTCGTCCTGGGCGCGGCGTTCCTCGCGTCCACAGGCCTCCTGATCGTCGAGTTCCAGGAGCTCGACTGGCTGACGATGCTGGTGGCCCACAGCCACCTGTTTCTGTTTTTCCCTTCATTCGGCCTGCTGGCCCTAGTCGCCTTCTATCTGCCGTCGGTTGTACTGACGCACCTCTATTGGACCCACCTGCCCTACGGCAAGGCGCGCTTTGTCGTCGGTGTCCTGGTGCTGGCTGGGCTCAGCTATCTCTTCGCCGGCTCGCTCGACAAGGAGCCGCGCGCCATCTACGAGGCGGCACCTTTTGCCCTTGCCGCCGACAAGGGCGACCAAGCCGCGGGCCGTGTTGCCATTCTCGATGCACTCGGCACGCTGCGGAAGACGGCCCAGCAGCGGTTTGGGTTGTCGAGCTTCGGGCGCTCGTGCATGCGCGACCCGATGCTCGAGGTCCCGGACGAGTACCTGAAGGAGCGCTACTGCTTCCCGGCCAAGAAGAACCTCAACGGAGAGGCGTGCTGCGCCGTGCAGGCCGCGTTCTCCAAGGCAGTGTCGCGCCTGCAACGCAACCCGGAGACCCGCTCGTTCTCGGCCGACATGGACCGCCTGCTGTTCCTGCCGCTCAAGGCGTTCTTCATCCTGGTGGTGGTGGCCATTGCCGTGCTGCTGGCGTTCTGGCGCGACCGCATCGACCAGCTCTACGCCGACAAGATCGCCAACCTGGAGCGCGGCATCATTATCGGCGGCTTCGCCATGCTGTTCTGGCTGGCCATGGACTATGGCTACCAGCAGACCGCCAACGTGCTCTACGGCCGCATGACGGCGGGGCCGCAGCTCCGGCTCAGCCTGGTGCTGGTGCCGTGGGCGCTGCTGCTGCTGTTCTACTTCCTGCGCCGCCTGGGCAGGCAGGGCGAGCTGGTTGGGCAGATTTCAGGCGTGGTATTCGCCGGTGTCGCGGTGCTGCGCTACGAGCAGCTCAACGACTGGGTGGTGCGCCTGTTCGGCATCGGCGCCGACGGGTGGGTGCTGGCGGTGCTGGTGGCCATCCCGGCGGTCGGCCTCGCCGCGCTGTACTGGTTCAGGAACGCCGGCATCTATGGCCGTCGTTCGGCCTCGTCGGCGTGAGGTGGCATCTGCTAGGCTCGGCCCGCCGATTCCCCCGGCGCCGCCGGGACATCGGCAGAGGGGATCGGCACGCCCGGGTTGGAAGCGCGGGAGCTTTCGATGCTCACGGTCTACGACGCCACCGATGGAGCGCTGGTCCCGGCCAGCGACCCGCAGGCGATCAGCAACGGGTCGGTGTGGATCGACCTCCTCAACCCGACCAAGGAGGAGGACCTGCAGGTCGAGAAGGCGCTCGGCATCGCCATCCCGACGCGCGAGGAGATGGCCGAGATCGAGGCCTCCAGCCGCCTGTATCAGGAGGGCGGGGCGCACTACATGACGGCGGTGGTGCTGTTCCAGCCGGATGCGCCCAATGAGCCGCTCATCACCACGCCCGTTACCTTCATCCTGGCGGGCAGCCGGCTCGTCACCGTGCGCTACGCCGAGCCGCGCGGCATCGCCATCTTCCTGTCGCGGGTGCAGAAGGGCGACGCGCCCTGCATGAGCGGCGCGGCCATCCTGGTGGGGCTGCTGGAGGCCATCATCGACCGCGAGGCCGACCGGGTGGAGCGGACCCAGGCCGAGGTTGACACGCTCTCCCAATCGATCTTCGGCGTGAAGGGCGGCGACCGCTCGCGTGCGCTTCGCTTCGACGTGAGCATCCGGGCGATCGGCCGCGAGGGCGAGCTGACATCCCGCTCGCGGGAGAGCCTGCTGACGCTGGGGCGGCTCCTCACCTATCTCGGACACGTGATGACCGAGCGCGGCGACGACAAGCCGCTTCGGGCGCGGGTGAAGACGGCGCAGCGCGACGTGCATTCGCTCGCCGACCATATCGGCTACCTTTCCGCCAAGATCACGTTCCTGCTGGATGCCACCCTCGGCATGATCAACAACGAGCAGAACAGCATCATCAAGATCTTCTCGGTGCTGGCGGTGGCCCTCATGCCGCCAACTCTGGTCGGCACCATCTATGGCATGAACTTCCAGCACATGCCGGAGCTCTCCTGGACCTTCGGCTACCCGATGGCGCTGTGCCTGATGGTCGTCTCCGCGGTCATCCCGTGGCTCTACTTCAAGCACAAGGGCTGGCTGTAGACGGCGCAGGCGTAGTCCCGTCCTCTCCCTGTCTGCGCCGGCAGGAAAATCGGACAGATGCGGCCGCCTCAGTCGTCGCACCACATGCGCATGAGGTTGGCGGCGCATTTGTCGAGGAGATCGGCCTCCGCGGTCTTGCCCTCGCGCTCGAACAGCCGCCGCCGGGCCGTCTCCAGGTCGAACAGCAGCTCGCGCCGGGCGGCATCGCGCAGGTGGCTGCGCACCCAGCCGGCGGCGGCCAGCCGCTCCCCGCGCGTGACCGGCGCCACGCGATGGAGCGCGGTGGCGGGATACGCGACGAGGGAGCCCGGCTCCAGTTTGAAGGCCTCCTCGCCCGAGGGCGTGTCGATGACGAGCTCGCCGCCGTCGTAGGAGGCCGGGTCCGACAGGAACAGGGTGAACGATACATCCGTGCGCACGCCCCCGATCAGGGCATTGTCAACATGCGTGCCGTAGCCATGTCCGGGCTGGTAGCGGGAGAACAGCGGGCCGACGATGGTCTTGGGCCGCGTCGCCAGCGCGAATACCGGATGCGCCATCAGCCGGCTGTGCACCAGCGACCGCATGGACTCGGTCTCGACCGTATCGCTTGCCTGCAAGTTCGACTTGACGAGCCGGGCCGACCAGCCCGCAGTCTCCTCCCCCGGCACGAACGGCGCCTGGGCGAGGCCTTTGCACAAAGCTGTGACATCGGCCTTGGACAGGACATCTAAGACTGCCAGGATCATGCTCGGTCGCTTACATTGTTGAAGATAAGAGTATACTTCACGGGATAGAGGATCAGACCTTTTCGACAAGCGAAGCGACGATAGCCTAACGTAGGGTACGGGGTCAGACCCCTTTCGACGAGCGTAGTAGAGGCGATACTCCAACGTTCGACGAAAGGGGCCTGACCCCGCTCTGAGGAGGTGGCGATGGCTAAGCTCACGCGCAAGCTTTGGGTGGGGATCGGCGTCGCATCCCTCGCCGGCGCCGCCTCCATGCCCCGCCACGTCGCAGCCCAGGACATGGAGCACAAGGCCCACGGCCCACCTCCTGCCGCCCAGAACGATGGCCCCAATCCCAACTCCGGCCTCAACTCCGGCGAAGCCGGCGAAGCCTATCTCACCGACGGTGGCCCCAGGGACACCCGCATCCGCTTCTATCGCGACATCGAGCTGACGCGCGGGCATCTCCTGGTCGGCCAGGAGCTAATCGACATGGACCTGTGGGACGAGGCGCTCCCGCACTTCCTGCACCCCACCGAGGAGCTGTATGGGTTGATGGAGAAATACATCAAGCTCCACAACATGCGGCCCTTCGGCCGCGAGTTGCAGGTGCTTGCCCAGACAGTGAAGGCCAGGCGCAAGGGCGCCTACGAGCAGGCCCTGAAGCCGGTGCACCAGCGGGTCGGGGCCGCCTTGCAGGTGGCCAAGAGGTTCATGCGACCCGAGCGCAAGTTCGCCATCCAGTCGGCCGTCGAGGTGCTGCGCACGGCGCAATCAGAGTACGAAGGCGCCATGCAGAACGGCGCGTTCACCAAGCCGGTGGAGTATCAGGACAGCCGCGGCTTCGTCTGGCGCGCCGAGCGCGTCATCGAGGAGGCGGCGAAGGCCGGGCCGAAGCCGCTCGACGCGGATTCGCTGGCAAAGGTGCGCGACACGTTCGCCAGGCTCAAGGCGGCGTGGCCCGCTCCGCTGCCGCCGCCGAAGCCGCTCCTGGAGGTCGGCCAGATCTCGGCGCTGATCTCGGAGATCGAGTTGTACACCTCCCCGATCACGCGATGAGTGCCCGTTCCCCAGCCCGTCGCCTGCGCAGTCCTGCCGCCGTCGCAGCGGTTGCAGCGGCCGGCGCGCCGGCCCTCCTCGCCATCGTGCTTGGGCTGGCAGCGCAAGGCTCGCTTGGCCAGTCCCCCGATCCGCTCGCGGCGCTGAAGGCCAAATTCGAGCGGCCCCGGTTCGTCCCGCACCCGGCGGACAATCCGCCCAACCCTGACAAGGTCGCCCTCGGCCGACGCCTGTTCGAGGACAAGGCGCTATCCTCCACCGGCACCATCGCCTGCGCCTCCTGCCACGATCCGCGCCTGTCTTTCGCCGACGGCGAGCCCACCGGCAAGGGCGTCACGGGCAAGCGCCTCGCGCGCCACACGCCGTCCCTGTGGAACGTGGCCTTCGATCCGCTCCTGTTCTGGGACGGCCGCGCGGCAACCCTGGAGGACCAGGTGCGGTTCCCGGTGGAGCACGTCGACGAGATGGGTAGCACCCTTGCGGCAGCCACCCAGCGCCTCGCCACGGACCAGAGCTATCGCACCGCCTTCGCGACCGCGTTCCCGCAGAGCCCGGCGATTTCCCCACGCACCATCGCCGCGGCCCTCGCCGCCTATGAGCGCACGCTCGTCTCGCCGCCGACGCGGTTCGATGCCTGGGTGGCCGGCAAGGCGGACGCGCTGACCCAATCGGAGGCGCGTGGCTTCAAGCTGTTCACGGGCAGGGCCCGCTGCATCTCCTGCCACGTCGGCTTCGACTTTACCGACCACAACTTCTACGACATCGGCCTGCCCGGCACGGATGCGGGCCGCGGCAAGGAGATCGGCCTCCCCGCCGCCGACCATGCCTTCAAGACCCCGACGCTGCGCGAGCTGGCCTGGAGCGCACCCTACATGCACGACGGCTCGCTCGCCACCCTGGAGGAGGTGGTGCGCCACTACGAGAGGGGCGGCGTGGCGCGGCCGACGCGGAGCAAGGACCTGCCTCGGGGCCTGCGCCTCACCGACGCCGAGCGTGCCGACCTGGTGGCGTTCCTGGAATCCCTGTCCAGCGAGACGCCGCCGCAGCCCTCCACAGAGCCGTGGGTTGGCGGCGGCCGGCCGCCCGCTCCGCCGCCGCCCGAGGACGCCTCGGTGGTGAGCCAGATCAACAAGACCTTCACGCCCAGTCACGTCCGGCTCAAGGCCGGGCAGTCGCTCGCCGTGCTCAACGATGACACGCGCACCCACAACGTCCGCATCTTCCACCCGAAGCTCGACTTCAACTCCGGCGCCCAGGAGCCCAAGGAGAGCGTGACCATCCCCTTCCCCGAGGCCGGCACGTTCGAGGCGTTCTGCGGTATCCATCCCTCGATGCGGCTGACAGTGGAGGTGCAATAGACGCGAGTGGCGAGTGGCGAATGGCGAATGGCGAATGGATCGTCTACCATTCGCACTCGCCAGTCCCATTCGCCAGTCTTTACGTAAACGTCAACTTTAGCTAAATTTAAGACGTTGAATTCACGAGTGATGTCACGGCGCGATTCGGCGCCCCGCGAAGGAGAAGAGGCCATGCCCGAGCTGGTGCTGATCGTCCTCTGCGTCGTCGGGGCCTTCGTCCTGGGCATGCGGCAGGCGCCGCTCTGGACCTGGGTGCTGGGGTTCGCCGCCGCCATGCTGATCTGGCAGTCCGGCACCCTCCACGGCGAGCCGCGCGCGCTTGAGCCGGGGTGGCTCGGGACGGCCGGCTGGGTGCTGGCAGCGATCCTCGCCGCCCTGTGCGTGCCGTCGATCTGGCGCGCGCTCCTCGTCAGGCCGTTGTTCCAGCAGGTGAAGCGCATCCTCCCCAGGGTATCGGAGACCGAACGCGCGGCGCTGGACGCCGGCACCATCGGCTTCGACGCCGAGCTGTTCTC
>DATMZP010000602.1:0-3518 GCA_035573595.1 Hyphomicrobiaceae bacterium | reverse complement strand
GATAGGCGGCCTCGATGCCGTCCGCCAGCTGCCCGCCCAGCGCATTCGCCCGTGCATAGGCTGCCGGCGTCAGCACCTGCTCGAGCGTCGCCCGCGCCGCCGCCATCGACAGCGCGTTGCCGAACAGCGTGCCGCCGCTGGCGACGCCGCCCACGGATTCCGCCGGCGCCCCCGGCAGCGCCGGCGCCGCCTCGAGATGGCGGGCCAATGCCGCGCTCACGCCATAGGCGCCGATCGGCACGCCGCCGCCGAGTGCCTTGCCGAGGCCGACGGCATCGCATGCCAGCCGCCATTCGCCGACCAACCCGCCCGGGCCGGCCACGAAGGTATGCGCCTCGTCATAGGCCAACAGCGTTCCCGCGGCCCGCGTGAGCGCCCGCAGGCCCGCATGAAAGCCGGCGTCCGGCAACACCACGCCCACATTGGTGAGCGCCGGCTCGACCATCGCGAGCGCGACATCCCCCGGTGCCAGCGCCCGCTCGACTGCACCCAGATCGTTATAGTCGACCATCTTCGCCCGCCGCGCCGCCTCGCCCGGCAGGCCCAGCATCTCCGGCTGCACCCGGCCGTCCTGCACGACCACCAGCGTATCCTCGATGTGGCCGTGATACTTGCCGTCGAACATGAGAATCTTTTCCCGTCCGGTGGCGTGGCGGGCGAGGCGGATAATCTCTGCATTGGCGCCGGAGGCCGAGAGCGTGAACTGCCAGCAGGGCAGGGGATAGCGCCGCGCCAGTTCCTCGGCCACGGCGATGGCGTCCTCCGTCGGCAAGAGAAACTGGCTGCCGCGTCGCATCCGCTCGGCCACCGCCGCCACGACGGCCGGCGGACCGAAGCCGCCGTTCATGCTGAGATCGGCGACGTTCATATCGAGATAGCGGGTCCCGTCGACGTCGCTGAACCAGGCGCCGTCGCCCTCGGCGACGAAGATCGGGGTATGCTGGTAGATCGCGGTCATCCAGCCCATCGGCACGCCGCGCGCCATCGAGCGCTTGGCGCGCGCCAGCAACGCGGCCGAGCGCGGACGCGCCTCCGCGAAGCGTGTCGCCTCGCGCTCGCTCAACCGGGCGATATGGGCGGGATCGGGCTGCTGCATGCCTGATGTCGATCTTTGCTGTCTCTGACCCATCCTCCACTCCCTGTCATTCCCGCGAAAGCGGGAATCCCGGGCTTCGAGACCCGGCGCACGCCCCTGGACCCCCGTGACACCGAAGGGAGTCACGGGCCAGTTGGCGGCTGGGGGGCCGGTCACGATTCCCGCAGGCCAGCCGCACGAAGGGCTTGACGAAAATGTAAATGCGAATGATTATTAATTGCATCACTGGAAACGCGGAGGCTGCCCATGGCGCTGACCGAGCTGGATGACGATTTCGCGGCCGTGCGGTCCGCCCTCGACCTCACGCTGGCGGAGCAGATCGTGGTGTGGAGCCTGCGACGCTACAAAGCCGCCGACGGGCGGCTGGAGGCGCTGGCCCCGACCTATCGCCAAGTGTTCGGCCTGGCCGGGGTGGAGCGGGCGCTGGCGTCGTTCGGCGGCATGATCGCGGCCATCGAGGGCCACAGCCGGCGTCGCGGCGCCCCGGCCGGCCTCGACCGCCTCCATCTATCGCCGACGGAGAGCTGCGTGCTCCGCCTGGTCATGGCAGCGCAGACGGGCGATGACGGCACGGCCGATGCGGTGGCCGCCTGGCTGGTCACGCGCGACGGCCATGCGGCGCTGGTCGGGTCGGCGCAGGATTTCTCGGCCTGCCTCGCCGTGGCGGGCCAGCAGCTGGCGGGCGACGATACCGCGGGCCTGTTTGCCGTCGCGGCGCACGCCCGCGACCTGGACGAGCCCGAACTGCCCTCCGTCACGGGCGCGGGCGACCTCACGCCTGACGAAACCTTGCTGCTGCAGGCCATCCGCATCTGGGTCTCCTGCGCCAGGGAGAACCGCTGCGGCGGTCCCGAGCTGATGGAGCATCTGGCCGCGCACGGCGCCGCCAACGCCGGGGCCAGTCTGCACGCCATCCTCTACAATTCGTCGGTGGCCGCCACCCGGCCGATCGACGTGCGTTGCCGGCGCTGCCCCAACCTGTCGCCGGACGAGGCGCGCCTGCTGCACGCGGTCGCCTGCGGTCAACGCCGCTTGACGGCGCGCGCCGCCGAGTTGCTGGCGGAGTGGCTGCCGCCCGCTGCCGTCCGCCTGACTGTCGACGCCGTCATCGCTGCCGGCCGCGAACTCGGCGCCGCCGGCGTCGCGCTCCCCCGGCGGGCCTGGGACTTCGCGGCGCTCGAGCGCCTGTCGGCGCCGCCGCCGCAATTCGGCGAGCCCGCGAGCCGGATGGTGCATTGAGATGGGTGCGGTGCCGTCCATTGCGGTCGCCCATCCCGCGTTTGTGCGCTCGGAGCGCTGGTCACTGCTGACCGTCGGGCAGGCGCTGGAGCTGGCCCTGCTCGGCATCACCATGGCGCAGCCGCTCGGGCTCGAGCGCATTGTCGGGCTGCTGCAGCGTATCGCCTGCCCGCTATTGCAGCCCACGGCCGACGTGATCGAGAGCCGGCTGCAGGATCTGGCGCGGCGCGGTCTGCTGTCCATCTCCGCTGCCGGAACCGGATCGGCGGTCGCGCGCCGCACGGCCGCCGGCCTGCGCCATCTGCGTCAGCTGCTGTGCACGCCGGCGCCGCCGCGCGGCGCCGCCCACCACGACCTCGTGTTCATGCTGAAGGCCTGTCTGCTCGACCTGCTGGGCGACGCCGACCGCGCCACGGTGATCGACGAGTTGCGCCAGGATCTGCATGCGGCCCTCGCCGCCGCCGAGCACGCGGCCGGCCATTGCCGCTCATCCAGCCCCTTCGCCCGCCACTGGCTCGACCGCCAGGTCACCCGCCTGCGCGATGATTTGCTGTGGCTCGACAGTCTCGCCGACGTGGAAAGTGCAACATCGAGCGACACACCCTCACCCCATCCCTCTCCCGCTTCGCGGTAGAGGGGACTCGATCGCGCGACTGCTCCAGCGGTGTCCCCTCTCCCGCAAAGCGGGAGAGGGTTAGGGTGAGGGCCTGTGACTCGGCCTCAACAGAGGGACTACCCCGCCTTGTCCCACCGGCAGGCGAGCTTGAGCTCCGCCGCCGTGTTCCCCACCGTCGCGAGGCAGGCCTGCTCCTTGCCTGGCGGTATCGAGACCGCGATGCGCGTCGTGTAGTTGACGCCGCCGCTGCCGGGCACGCGCTCCGAATTCATGCGCACGATATTGGCACCGTAGCCGACGAACGCCTCCGACAGCCGCGCGATCAGCCCGGGGCTGTCGGGCCCGGTGATCTCGATGCGATGGGTGATGTGGCCGGACGGTCCGTGCACGGGTTTGAACGAGAAGTCGGTCACCGTGAGCCGGGCGTCCCGCAGTTCCGGCAGGTCCTTGAGTTCGTCCTCGACCTGGCCGAGCGAGAGATCCTCGGGCACCTCGCACACGGTCGTAAATTCGGCGCCGGTCCCCAGCACCGCAAACGTCGTGTCGCCCAGGTTGGCGCCGAGATCG
>DATMZP010000601.1:0-3172 GCA_035573595.1 Hyphomicrobiaceae bacterium | reverse complement strand
GCTGTCGTAGGCGGCCGGCGGCGCATAGCCGTAGCCATTCCCGTAGCCATAGCCATTCCCGTAGCCGTTCCCGTACCCATATCCGCGGTCGCAGCCGCGGTAGCCGTAGCTGCCGGCGGACACGTAGCCGTAGGCGGGTGGCGCTTCGTAGGGGGCCAGGGGCGGTGGGGGGCCAAAGTAGGCGGCCGGCGGAGCATAGTAGACCGGCGGTGGTGGTGCATACTGGTACGCCGGCGCGGGCGCGTAGCCGCCGCAGACCCGGGCGCGCCGGCTGCAGGCGGAGGCATCGGTCGCACTGACTGCCACCAGCGTCAGCGTCGCGCCGACTCCGATAGCCACAAGAACTCCCTTGCGCATTCGCACCTCCATCGGGCGCACCTCGATCGGGCGGATGTGCCCAGACTCGCTCTGAGATTGCTCAGGCACCGGCGTTGGCGGACCGGCTCAGTCCGATTCGTCCGACAACCAACTTGCCCGTCCACAAATGGCACAGCCGGGCGGGACGCACACTCGGGCCAAACCCTAGGCGGGCACAGCGATAAACCTGAGCTTAAGAGTTGCGGACGCAAGTCGGCCGGCAGGAGCTGCTATCATGCTGGCGGCCGTCGTCGGGCGATTCGCCACGGCTGCAGAACAGAGGGCGAGGCGCAGTTGCAGGCCATCCGCACCGCAGAGGACTTCGCCGCCGCCTTCGGCGCGCCGCCCGAGACGGTCGGGCGGCTGATCCTTTACGAGAAGCTGCTGCGCCAGTGGCAGAAGGCCGTGAACCTGGTGGCGCCGGCCACGCTCGACGCGGTCTGGCTCCGCCATTTCGCCGACAGCGCCCAGCTGGTGCCGCTCGGCCCCCCCGGCACGCGCTCCTGGATCGACCTGGGCTCCGGCGCCGGCTTCCCCGGCCTGGTCGCGGCGATTGTGATGGCAGGCACATCGTCGAAATTGAGCGAACGGAGAGCCGCAGGTTCCCCTCCCCCCCTGTGGGGGAGGGACAGGGTGGGGGGAAATCCCAAACCTCAACAGTCGGGAGTTCCCCCACCCCTTGCCCCTCCCCACAAGGGGGAGGGGAACCTCGCGACAGTGGCCGCGCCCGACCCGATCCGCTTCACTCTCATCGAGAGCGACACGCGCAAGTGCGCCTTCCTTCGCGAGGTGGCGCGGCAGACCGGGGTGACTGTGGATATCCTGTCGAGAAGGGCCGAATCAGCTAGAACATCCGTTAACAAAGACTTGCCGCGAATCGTGTCGGCGCGTGCCCTTGCCCCGCTCGACAGGCTGCTCGATCTGGCCGAGCCCTTGTCCCCGCCAGGCACCACCCTGCTATTTCCCAAGGGCAGGGAGGTCGCCCAGGAGCTGCAGTTGGCCGAGAGTCGCTGGCGTTTTCAAGTGGCGTTGGTCCCGAGTGTCACGGATACGCACGGCCGCATTGCCGTCATCACGAACCTTGAGCGCAAAGCGAAGGATTGACATGTCCGCATCGAGCCCGCTCCGCGTCCTGGCCGTCGCCAACCAGAAGGGCGGCGTCGGCAAGACCACCACCGCCATCAACCTCGGCACCGCGCTGGCGGCCATCGGCGAGCAGGTGCTGATCCTCGACATCGATCCGCAGGGCAACGCCTCCACCGGCGTCGGGGTGTCCGAGACCGAGCGCCACATCACCACCTTCGACATCCTCACCGGCCGCGCCACCATCGCCCAGGCCGGCGCCAAGACGGTGGTGCCCAACCTCTCCGTCGTCCCCGCCAACTCCGACCTGGTGGGTCTCGAATCGGAGATGATGCAGGAATCCAGCCGCCCCTTCCGGTTGCGCGATGCCATCACCGCGCTCATGGCCGACCAGCGGGCCAACCCGGCAGCGATCCCCTACACCTACCTGCTGATCGACTGCCCGCCCTCGCTCAACCTGCTGACCCTGAACGCGATGGTGGCGGCGCAGGCCGTCCTGGTGCCGGTGCAGTGCGAATTCTTCGCCCTGGAAGGAATCTCCCAGCTCAAGGCCACCATCGACCAGATCCGCGCCACCCTGAACCCCGCGCTGGAGATCCAGGGCGTGGTGCTCACCATGCACGACGCGCGCACCCAGCTGTCGAAGGAGGTGGCGGCCGAGGTGCGCAACTTCTTCGGCGCCAAGGTCTACGAGACCATGATCCCCCGCAACGTGCGCATCGCCGAGGCGCCCTCGCACGGCAAGCCGATCATGCTCTACGATTACGACAGCCCCGGCAGCCAGGCCTACATCAAGCTGGCGCATGAGATCATCGAGCGCGAGCGCAGGCTGCGCGCGGCGTGATTCGGCGAATGGCGAATGGCCAATCGCGAATGGCTTCCCCATTCGCCACTCACCATTCGCCATTCGCGGTTCTGGAGAGCTGAATGTCCGACACCCTCCGCAACACCCCCGCCGCGCCGATCCCGCTCCACAAGGGCCGGCTGGGCCGCGGCCTGGCCTCGCTGATCGGCGAGCCGCAACCGCAGGCCGATGCCCGCCTGCCCGCGCATGGCGAGCAGCGCCTCCTCCCGATCGCCGACCTGCATCCGAGCGGCTTCAACCCGCGCAAGGACTTCGCCGAGCCCGAGCTCGCCGAGCTGGCGGACTCGATCCGGGCCAAGGGCCTCGTGCAGCCCATCGTCTGCCGTCCGGACAAGCAGCGCGGCGGCTTCGAGATCGTCGCCGGCGAGCGGCGCTGGCGCGCGGCGCAGCGGGCATGCCTGCACAACGTGCCGGTCATCGTGCGCGACCTGAGCGACCAGGAGGTGCTCGAGTTCGCGATCATCGAGAACGTGCAGCGCGCCGACCTCAACCCGATCGAGGAGGCGCTGGGCTACACCGAGCTGATCGAGAAGCACGCCTACACCCAGGAGCGCCTGTCCGAGGTGGTCGGCAAGAGCCGCAGCCACGTCGGCAACACCTTGCGCCTCCTCAAGCTGCCCGGCGATGTGCAGGGCCTGGTGCGGGAGGGCAAGCTCTCCGCCGGCGCCGCCCGTGCCATCATCGGCCAGAAGCACGTGGATGTGCTGGCCGAGGAGATCGTCTCCCGCGGCCTCAACGTGCGCGAGGTCGAGGCGCTGGTGAACGACATGCATCAGGGCCAGCGGCAGGGTGAGGGCACGGGCGCTGTAAACCTCAAGGGCCTCGGCAGCGGTGGCTCGGACGGCGCGCGCCAGCCCATTGAGAAGG
>DATMZP010000600.1:0-12155 GCA_035573595.1 Hyphomicrobiaceae bacterium | reverse complement strand
ACGCCGGCCCCAGCACGAAGCCGATGCCGAATGCCGCTCCGATCAGCCCGAAGGCGCCGGCACGCCTCTCGGGCGGCGTCACGTCGGCGATGTAGGCGTTGGCGGTGGAGAAGGTGGCGGCCGTGATGCCCGATATGATGCGGCCGACGAACAGCCAGACCAGGTTGGGCGCCACCGCCATCAGGATATAGTCGAGGCCGAGCCCCAGGGTGGAGAGCAGCAGCACCGGGCGGCGGCCCCAGCGGTCCGACAGGGCGCCCAGGACGGGCGAGAACACGAACTGCATCAGGCCCCAGGCGGTGCCGAAGATGCCGAAGATCGCCGCGGCCTGGGCCGTGTCACCGCCGGCCATGCTCTCTACCAGCTTGGGCAGCACGGGGATGATGATGCCGATCGCCATCAGGTCGAGCATCACCATCACGAATATGAACGAAAGGGCGGCCCTGGTCCCCGTCGGCGCCGGCATCGCTGTCTGCATGAGGGCTGCTTAGACCGAAAGGGCGGCGGCAGCGAGGCCGATATCGGGCGGCGTCAGGCCGCAACGGCGGCGAGCAGGCTCTCGAACACCTTGCGGCCGTCGATGCCGCCCAGGAGCGGTTCGATCAGGCGCTCAGGGTGGGGCATGAGGCCCACGACGCGCCGGCTCTTATCGCAGATGCCGGCTATGTTGCGTTGCGATCCGTTCGGATTGGCCTCGACCGTCGCGTTGCCGGCCTCGTCCACATAGCGGAACACGACGCGGCCCTCCGCCTCCAGCCTGTCGAGGGTGGCGGCGTCGGCGTAGTAGTTGCCCTCGCCGTGCCCAACGGGCAGGCGGATGGTCTCGCCCGCTGTGAACCGGCCTGTGAACGGCGTGCCCGTCTGCTCCACCTTGAGCCACACGTCCCGGCACACGTACTTGAGCGACGCGTTGCGCATCAGGACGCCGGGCAGCAGCCCCGCCTCGCACAGCACCTGGAAGCCGTTGCAGATGCCGATGACAGGCGTGCCTGCCTTGGCCTTGGCAACGATGTCGCGCATGACATGGGAATGCGCCGCCATCGCTCCGGTGCGCAGATAGTCGCCGTACGCAAAGCCGCCCGGCAGCACGATCGCGTCGACGTCGGGTACGGCGGCGTCGGCGTGCCAGACGAGGCTCACATCTGCGTCGATGACCCGCTCGATCGCCACCTTGACGTCGCGGTCGCAGTTGGAGCCCGGAAAGACGATGACGGCGGCTTTCATGGCTGGTGTGTCCCGGATCGCGTCCCGTTCACTTCCCGGCGATGGGCGCGCCCGCTGCGGGGAGGGCGCGGAAGCTGGCGAGGAAGGCATCGATGGCGGCGCGCTGTTTCTGGAAGTCCTCCGTCGGCGCCCGCGCCACCAGGCGGTAGCGCATGTCGGGCGCCATCACGTGGCGCACCGTGGCGCGCCGCTCGCCGATCTGGAGAAACTTGACGGGGGCGCAGACGACGTTGGCGGAGTAGACGAGGTGGCCCTCCTCCACGGTCTCCTTGAAGCCCTCGACCTTGACGCGCGCCTTGTCGGATTCGCCGCACACTGCCTCGGGCAGCTCCTCCCGGAAGGCGGTCTCGCCGTGGCGCTGCCGCAGCCCGTCCACCGACGTGTCGCCCTCGGAGGCCAGAGTCTCGGCGGCGACGCTCAGCACCAGCCCCTTGTCGTTGCTGGCGCCAGCGCTCCTCTCGGAATCGAGATCGGCGGAGCAGATGGCATCAACCGTGCCGGGGCCTTCCTCGCGCCGGCATCCGGTCGGCAGGGCCACGGTGTAGCGGTACTGGCTGCTCTCGAAAGTGGCGGTCTCGGGCGCCTGCTGCGCAAATCCGGGACCCGCCGCCAGCAGCAGCGGGATAACGCCCGCTGCGATGCCGACCCCTGCGATGCGCCAGCGCGGCGCGGTCCGGCGATGCATCGCTCGATCTCTCATTTCACGATCTCGTAGGCGTATTTCTCGATCACGGTATTGGCCAGAAGGTCCTGGCAGATGCGGTCCACCTGCTCGCGTGCACTGGCCTCGTCGGTCTCGGCCAGCTCAACCTCGATGTACTTGCCTTGCCGGACCTCGTTGACGCCCTCGAATCCGAGGCTCTTGAGAGCATGCTCGATCGCCTTGCCCTGCGGGTCGAGGACGCCGGCTTTCAGGGTGATCTTGATGCTGGCCTTCACGCTTCTGTCCCCGGTGTCAGACCCAGGGTGTCAGACCCTGCGGGCCTGATACCATTGCTGCAACTATGGTGCCGGTTTCTGTCTTCGGGCCTGACGCGATGGATGCAACACAGGTCGAGGAATCGTGTCAGACTCAAAGGGTCTGACACCTTCAATTGTCTCAATTCGGCTTGGAGCTGACCAGCACCGGTCCGCTCCCCCTCGGGCGCGGGCTGCCGGCGAGCACGCCGAGCCGCCGCGCCACTTCCTGGTAGGCCTCCAGAACACCGCCCAGGTCGCGGCGGAAGCGGTCCTTGTCGAGCTTGTCGGAGGTGGCGATGTCCCACAGCCGGCAGCAGTCGGGGCTGATCTCGTCGGCGAGCACGATGCGCATCTGCTCGTTCTCCCACTCGCGGCCGAACTCGATCTTGAAGTCCACCAGCCGGATGCCGATGCCCAGGAACAGCCCGACAAGGAAATCGTTGATGCGGAGCGCCAGCGCCAGGATCTCGTCGATCTCCTGCGGCGTGGCCCAGCCAAAGGCCGTGATGTGCTCCTCGGTAACCATGGGGTCGCCGAGCTCGTCGTTCTTGTAGTAGAACTCCACGATCTGGCGCGGCAGCGCCTTGCCCTCCTCGAGCCCCAGGCGGGTCGCCAGCGAGCCGGCGGCGACGTTGCGCACCACCACCTCCAGCGGGATGATCTCCACCTCGCGGATCAGCTGCTCGCGCATGTTGAGGCTGCGCAGGAAATGGGTCGGCACCCCGATCTCGCCCAGCCGCAGGAAGATGTACTCGGAGATGCGGTTGTTGAGCACGCCCTTGCCCTCGATGAGCGCGTGCTTCTTGTTGTTGAACGCGGTCGCGTCGTCCTTGAAATGCTGGATGAGCGTGCCGGGCTCGGGGCCCTCGTAGAGCACCTTCGCCTTGCCCTCGTACACGCGACGCCGCTTGTTCATTCTTGTTATCCTCATGATAGGTGGTCTGGGCAGAATCGAGAGGAAAACGCGTCTCTGACGTTGCACTCGTCTTCTGTGCTGCGGCGCACAACCCGAGGCTCTGATCGGCAACGCAGGTGAACCGGACAGTAGCCGAACGGCCGCCCGGAAACAACGTCAAGGCCTGCCGTTTCCGGCGCAACTTCAATTGGCCGCAAGTTGGCCCCATGCTGGTGCCGTCTGGTCCCGTCTGGCCCCGTCTGGTCCCCACTGGGGGCCAGCTTGCCAGGCGCGTTGATTTCCGCCCCTTTGTCGAGCTATGGCATCGCGATGCACCCACGAGCGGGCACCACCAGGCCAGCGCCCGCGGAACGATTGACGAACGCAGCCTCCACCGGAGAGATGGCATGACAACCTTCGATGAGCGGGAGAAATCCTACGAGAAGAAATTCGCCCTCGACGAGGAGCTGAAGTTCAGGTCGGAGCAGCGCCGTAACAAATTGTTGGGCGAGTGGGCGGCCGGGAGATTAGGGATCATCGGGACCGGTGTTGACGACTATGTGAAGGCCCTGCGCAGGGCGGACCTCGCCACCAAGGGCGATGAGGACGTTTTTCAGAAGCTACGGAAGGACTTCGATGACAAGGCCGTAGCCGTCTCCGACGCCGAGGTGCGCAAGGCCATGGTCGACTGCCTGGCCCAGGCCGTGCGCCAGATCGAGGCCGAGCGCAAAGGCTAGGTTTCAGGGATTGGGGAAGGTTTCAGGGACAGGATTCGGGGTCAAATCGCCCGATTCCTGGCTCTTACAACTTGCCCCGTGCACATTGACTTGCCCCCTGCGCCAAATTACGTGCAGGAGTGTCGCAGTCGAAGCCGACCCCTGAATCCTAGTCCCTGAAACCTAATCCCTGAGTGAGCCATGGCTCGTACAGCCCACATTGCCAGCGTCGCCACGGTCGATCCGATCTGGACCGAGCTGCGCCGTGAGGCCGAGGAGGCGGTGCGCGCCGAGCCGGCGCTCGCCGGATTCATCTACCCCACCGTGCTCAGCAAGGACCGCCTGGAGGACGCCGTCTGCCACCGTCTGGCGCAGCGGCTCAACCATTCCGACGTCGACGCCGGGCTGATCGCCGGCATCTTCGCCCAGGTGCTGGCTGCCAAGCCGGAGCTGGGGCGCGCGTTCCGCGCCGACCTTGCCGCTGTGCGTGACCGCGATCCGGCCTGCACGCGCTACATCGAGCCGCTCCTCTATTTCAAGGGCTTCCACGCCCTTGTGACATACCGGTTCGCGCACGAACTGCTGAATCAGGGCCGTCGCGATTTCGCGCTCTACCTGCAGAGCCAGAGCTCGCGCATCTTCGGCGTCGATATCAATCCGGCCGCCCGGCTCGGCATCGGCATCATGCTCGACCACGGTACCGGCATCGTCATCGGCGAGACGGCGGTGGTCGGCGATAACTGCTCCATCCTCCAGAACGTCACACTCGGCGGCACCGGCAAGGAAACGGGTGACCGCCACCCCAAGATCGGCGCCAACGTGCTGCTGAGCGTGGGCGCTAAGGTGCTGGGCAACATCAAGGTCGGCGACTGCTCGGTTGTCGGCGCGGGAAGCGTCGTCTTGAAGGACGTGCCCCCACGCACGACGTGGGCCGGAGTTCCGGCCAAGGAGATTGGCCCCGCCCGCTGCCCGGAGCCCGCCCGCACCATGGATCAGCGCCTCGCCCCCGACGATTGCGGCTGCAGCTAGGGAGAAACCCCGTGGAAACCCAAGAGCTCGTGAAAGTCCAGACCTACCTGCGCAAGGTGTTTGGCGCCAAGACCCTGTCAGTCCGGGCGCGGCCCAAGATCAAGGACTCGGCCGAGGTCTACATCGGCGACGAGTTCATCGGCACCCTGACGCGCGAGGATGAGGACGGGGAGCTGTGCTACCAGTTCCAGATGGCCATCCTGGAGATGGACCTTGAGGATGCCTGAGGCGGCACGCGCGGGGGCCAATGCGGGACTCGGGCGAGGACAGTCACGCTGATGCCGCTCTACGAGCTCGACGGCCACCAGGTCGCGACCCCGGCCAGCGGCCGGTTCTGGGTGGCCGAGACCGCGGTGCTGGTTGGCCAAGTCGTCATCGAGGAGGATGCCAGCGTCTGGTTCGGCGCGGTGGCCCGCGGCGACAACGAGCCCATCCTGATCGGTGCGCGGGCCAACGTGCAGGACGGCTGCGTGCTGCACACCGACCCCGGCTTCCCGCTCACCATTGGCCCCGAGGCTACCATCGGGCACCGTGTCGTGCTGCACGGCTGCACGATCGGTCGCGGGGCGCTCATCGGCATGGGCGCCGTCGTTCTCAACGGCGCAAGGATCGGCGAGGAGAGTCTGGTGGGCGCCGGTGCGCTGATCCCGGAAGGCAGGGAAATCCCGCCGCGCTCCGTGGTGCTCGGCTCCCCCGGCAAGGTCGTCCGCCAGGTGACCGAGCGCGACCTCGCCATCATGCGCGGCGGCGTGCTGACCTACATGGAGCGCTGGCAGGCCTATGCGCGGGGATTGAGGTGTCAGACCCTCCGGGTCTGACGCCTGCTTCTACTTGACGCCGGCCAGCGGCATCGACTGGTTGCGCTCCTTGGGGTCGAGCGAGAGCCAGACGCGTGGGTTGAGGTAGGACTGGCGCATCACGAACTGGTAGGGCACCAGGTGCCACGGCTTGATCTCGTCGGACTTGTTGTCGAGGATGAAATCGCCCTGCTGGGTGCGCACCGTCAGCACCGCATGACCTTCGCCCTTCTCGTCGCGCACCACGGTGATGAGCAGCGCGCTCGCCGGCCAGCCGTGCGCCATCAGCCGCTTGCGCTTGAGCAGCACGTAGTCCTCGCAGTCGCCCTGGCGCACAGGGATGGTCCAGTAGTCGGCCACGCCGTAGAGATCGATGTCCGTGACCGGCTTGATCTCGTGGTTGACGGCAAGGTTGACGGCTTCAAGCTCGGAGCGCCGGTCCGCCGCGAGATCGAAGCGGCTCTCCTCCTGCGGGCCCTGCTGGCACTCGCGCGGCATGCGCTCGCAGAAATTGACGAAGCCGTAGGGCGGCTGCGCGGGTCCAAAAACCCGCATGGGTATCGACGTTGAGACGGGCTCTGCGAACGCCGCTACCGAACTCGCCAGCATCCCCGCCATGGACGCAAGAACATGTGCACTCGGTCTCATGTTCACCCTCAACTCCACCGCATTCACCCTCAACGCCACCACGGCCCGGCACGACAGGTGCCAGCTGGGTCCCTCTCAGGGCCGGGCGACAGCCAAGCCGATCGACACGGATGCTTCTTGCCCTGGTGTGACCCATTATGACCCCGCTGGCCTTAATGAAGGGCTAACTTCCGCCCGAATTCGGCACACGCCGACCGACGCAGGGCCGACGCTCAGGGAACGGGCTGAACGGCCGTCTGCGACGGCCTGTAGCCCGCACCCAGGCCGCCACGCTAGCGCGGCATTCGGTCCGAATTCAGTCTTCCTTGCGGCCGCCGTCGAGCACGCGGAAGGCGCGGCGGTCGCCTTTGAGGATGGCGGAGGGATTGGGGGGCGGCGCCTGCCCGGCGTGCGCGCCGGAGGCGGAAACACGCGGCCGCCCATCGGGCCAGATCGGCGCATGGCTGAGAAGTCGTTTCTCGACGAGCTTGTCGTGGCCCAGCCAATGCGGCGAGGCGATGGCGCTGGTGGCGCCGATCACGCGTTCGATAGCGTCGCCGGCGTGCATGAGGGGGAGCAGCAGCGTCTCCATCTGCACGCGGCGCGCATCGCCGGCGCCGCCCTCCATCACGAAATGGGTGGCGGCGCCCTGCTCGCAGGTGAGCGCCAGGTCCTGCGCCAGGACCGCGCGGTCGGTGGCGCACCAGCCGTCGAGCAGGTTGGTGCCACGCAGCTCCCGGCCGAAGATCTCGCACAGTCGCGTGCCGGCCAGCCGATAGCTGTAGGTGGCTGTGGCCAGCCGCTCGACCAGGAAGATCTCGGGCAGGATCGCGCCGATGCGCGAGGGGTCGATCTCAAGGCGCGAGGGCGCGATCCTGCCCGCGCGCAGGGCGTTCCAGTAGGCGTAGAGGATCTGCAACGTTCGCTGCTGCATGCCGGTGGCGAGCTTCCGTTCCGCGGTCTCCGCGGACACCTGCGGGCTCGCTCACCCCCCCGTGCCGAAACGGGACACGGGGTGCGAGGAGTCCGGGCGTCCTGAAGCCCAAGAGCACCGATCGTGCCACGGTCGGGGCCGCGCGCGAGTGCTCGTTGCCAACAAGGTTGCCGGGTCGCACCTGTGCAACACATACCTCGGCGGCTGACGGTTAACCGGCATCCGCCAAGTGTCTGCCAAGATTGAGGGAGGTTGCCAGGGATTGCCAGAGGGATTGCCAGCCTCCGGGGCGGTGTGTAAGCGGGCGGGACCCGTCCGCAGAGCAGGGGTTTCCGTGAGCGAGCGACAACCGATCTTCAACGCGCCCGGCGTCGTGGTCGCGGTGCTGGGCGCGCTCGTGGCCGTGTTCCTGGCCGTGGACCCCACCTGGGGCCTGCTGCCCGTCGAGACGCGGATGTGGCTGTTCGTCGTGCTGGCGTTCATTCCCGAGCGGCTCGGCGATGCCGCCGATACGCTGCCGGGCGGCCGCCTGGCCGCTGCAACCCAGTTCGTCACCCACGTCTTCGTGCACGGCGATATCATGCACCTGGCGATCAACGCGTCGTGGCTGCTGGCCATGGGGACGCCGGTGGCCCGCCGGCTCGGCACCGTGCGCTTTCTGGCCTTCTTTTTCCTCTGCGGCGTCGGCGGCGCCGTTTTCTTTCTGCCGTTCAGCGCCGCCCCGATGGTGGGGGCGTCGGGGGCCATCTCCGGCCTCATGGGCGGCGCGCTGCGCTTCGTCCTCGGGCCGCTCACCGACGGTAGCCCCGAGCCGCTCGCCAGCAAGGTGGGGCATGCCGCCCTGTTGAGCCTGCGCGACACCCTCACCGATCGCCGCATGCTGATCGGGATCGGCGTCTGGGTCGTGCTGAACGTCGTCGCCGGGCTGGCGCTCCCGTCGATCCTGGACGGGGTAAGCATCGCCTGGGAGGCCCATCTCGGCGGCTTTTTCACCGGGCTTCTCACGTTCGGCCTGTTCGATCCGCCAGCATCCCGTTCAGGCTAAGTGCACTGCGTTGCTGCAATTGCGGGCCAAGTCTCTTGCGCTGAGCGGCCTACAGCGTTCAAAATCGGCGTCGGCTGACAAAGAAAGCCCGCAGCCGCTGGCGGGGTCGGACAGCACCCTGGACGGACGCTGAAAGCCACCGCGCCCCATGTCCGCTCCCGCCGTCGGCCCCAACCGACGGGAGTGTGCCCATGAACGTTGCTACGATTCTGAAACAGAAGGGTCGGTCCGTCGCGACCGTTGCCCCCACCGCCACCCTGCAGGAGGTCGCCAAGAGGCTCGCCCAGAGGCGCATCGGCGCCCTGGTCGTGGTCGGCTCGCGCGGCCAGATCGAGGGCATCGTCTCGGAGCGCGACATCATCCGAGCGCTGTCCGAGACGGGTGCTGGCTGTCTCGGCCGTCCTGTGGACGAGACCATGACCCGGCAGGTCGCGACCTGCCAGGAGACCGATACACTCGACGAGATGATGGCGATGATGACCCAGGGCCGGTTCCGGCATGTGCCGGTCGTCACCGACGGCGACCTGGTGGGCATCATCTCCATCGGCGACGTGGTGAAGCACCACGTGGCCGAGATCGAGATGGAGGCCACCGCCATGCGCGCCTACATCGGCCACGGCTGAGCCGTGTGAGTGAAGCCGCGTCGGGCGCTTCGGCCTACGGCCCGTAGAGCAGATAGCCGGCCCGCTGCGCTCTGAACCGCGCAACCTCGGCCTGCCAGGCCGCGGCGATTTCCGCGCTGCTGCGGCCGTTCGCGAGCATGGCATGGAGGCGCTTCGTGCCGGCCAGCGCCTGGAACATCGCCGGGTTGGCGATGGGCTCGGCGATGCCCTTGGCCCGTGCCTCGGCGAACAGCGCGGCGAGGATGTGGATGCCGGTCTCCACCGGCTCGATGCGTGCCGCGTCCGTGGCGGCGATGCCCACGCCGGCAAGACGCCGGCCCGCAAAGCGCGGGTGCGCCGCCACCCCGGGGAGGGAGCGCGGCGTGTAGTCTGCCGGCGCAAAGCGGACGCCGGGCAGGCCGGACGCGTTGAGGCGGTCGACGAGCCGCTGGGCATCGATCCACGGTGCGCCGAAGAGCGAGAACGGGGTGGGCGTGCCGCGCCCCTCGTTGACCTGAGTCTCGCCCACGAGCCCCATGCCGGGGTAGACGAGCGCCGCCTCGAAGCTCGGGATGTTGGGGCTCGTGGGGACCCAAGGCCGCTGCAACTCGGGCCAGCGCAGGGAGCGGCGCCAGCCCTGCATCTCCACGACCTTCAGGTCGAGGCTATCGAGGCCGCCGAGCCACCGCTCGCCCTTGATGGCGCGGGCAAGCTCGCCGACCGTCATGCCGTGCACGATGGGGATCGGGTACTGGCCGACGAAGGAGGCGAGCGCCGGCTCCAGGACAAAGCCCGAGACGTACTCGCCGCCCAGCGGATTGGGCCGGTCCAGCACCACGAACGGGATGCCCGCCGCCGCCGCGGCCTGCATGGCGAGCCCCATGGTGGAGATATAGGTGTAGAACCGCGTGCCGATGTCCTGGATGTCGAACACCAGCACATCGACACCGCGCAGCATGGCGGGCGCCGGCTTCCTGGTGGCGCCGTACAGGCTGAAGACCGGCACGTCCGTCCTGGCGTCCACCGTGTCGCCGACCTTGGCTCCGGCCTCGATCTCGCCGCGGAAGCCGTGCTCCGGCGCCAGGATGGCGGCAAGCGTCACGTTGGGAGCGCTGGCGAGCAGGTCCGCCAGATGCTCGCCGCCGACAAGGCCGGTCTGGTTGGTGATGAGCCCCACCCGCCTGCCCGCCAGCGCAGTAAAGCCCGTCGCTACCAGCACCTCGGCGCCCGTCGCGATGGGCGTCGATGGAATTGCGGATTGGGGTAGCGACGGGTCTGTCATGGCGAGCATGCCGGCAATTGCAACGAGCTTGGCGATATACGGGGTCAGCCCCCTCGCCTCCAGCGACCGTCTTGCACGCGGGCGCACGCGAGGGGGTGCCATCAACCCGCCAGCCCGAGCAGGCGCGCGGGGTTCTTGCGCATCATGGTGTCGATGTCGGCATCCGAGACGCCCTCCTTCCTCATTGCCGCCACCGCCGCCTCCAGGCCGTCCGGGTGGGTCATGTTGCCGCTCTGGCCGAGGTCGGAGGAGATCAGCACCTTGTCGGAACCCAGCTCCTTCACGGCCTGCGCGACATGCTTGGCATTGACCTGAGTCCAGTGCACCAGGAATGGCAGCGGCGCGTTGGGGCCGGCCAGGAACTGCAGGAAGCAGATTTCGATCATAGCTCCCATGTCGGCCACCTGCTTGGCCTGCGCCATGCTGAGGCCCGGCACGTTGGTCAAGGCATGGTTGACGAGCATGTTCTTGACGCCCAGCTCGCGCGCCCGCTTTACGACCGCGATGATCTCCTCCGGATGGATGTGTCCGGTCGCGAGCACCAGGTTCTCGCGCGCGACAATCTTGATGATCGCCTCCATCTCCGGCGTCACCTGGCCGCCCGGCGCGACGGTGAGGCCGACCGCGTCCGGCTTGGAGAAGGTCTTGACGTGCTTGTCGGACTCGAAAGTCGGCAGCCACACCACCTTGCCGCGACCGCCGTAGGTGCGGTGCATCCACTCGACGGCGTCAGGGTTGATGCCGCCCACCGCCTTGTTGAGCACGACGCCGCCGAACACCTCGACGCCGGGCACGACCTTCATGACCAGGGCGGCGCGGCTTGCCGTCTCAGCCACGTGGTTCTTCAGGACAACGCCGCGCATGCCGCGCGCTTTCGCCAGCTGGGCCACCTCGATGTCGTCCAGGTTGCGGCCGAACACGTAGGGATGCGAATGCACATGCATGTCGATGACGCCCGCGGCAGGGCTGACCTTGGGCGGCGGCGGCGGGAACGCCGCCTGCGCGAGCGCGTCCCCGCATGCGAGCAGGGCAACCGCCGCGAACGGGACGGCGAGCAAGTTTCCTCTCAGGCTGGCCTCTCTCATGGTTTTCCTCCTTTTGCGGCTTTTGCTTGGTGTCGCGGCGCCGGTGCCGCCCCGCCGGCGCCTCGATTTCGGCATCCGGCACGCGTCAGTTGCCCTTGCGCGTCTCGGCCGGCTGCAGGGCCTCGCGCTCGGCGATGCGGGAGATGTGGAAGCGCTGGAAATTCCTGTCCTTCTCGTAGAGCTTCAACCGCACCCACACGAACAGGTCGTAGAAGGTGTGCTGGCCGTAGCTGAGCGGCAACCGCTCGATGGCCTCGAGCGGCCGGCCCCACTTGCCATCAAGGCCGGTCAGGTCGTCCTTGAAGAACACGACGGTGGGGGTGAAAATCACGCCCCAGCGCTCGGCCAGCACCTTCTCGGGCATCCTGGCGCCGTCGAAATCGGTGACCTCGCGCGCACCCCACAGGTCGAGCTGGACGATACGGAAGTTCTCGCGCAGGTAGTCGTTGATGTACTTGAGCGCCAGGATCTCGGTGTGGAGCTTGGCGCAGTAGGGGCAGCCGCGCTGCTCGAATATGACCGCGAAGCGCTTGCCCTCGGCCCTGGCCTCGTTGAAGTCCTCGCGCAGGTCGAGGAAGGAGAGCTGGAACCAGCTCTGGCTGTACAACCCTTGCTCCTCATGCCGCGGCGCCACGCGCGGTCCCTCCGGGCCGACGGGTGGAGGCAGGTCCTGGGCGGCAGGCATCCCCGGATGCACCGACACGGCCAGCGCAACCAGGGCCAGCGCAACCAGCACCAGCGCTACGAGACGGCATGAGCCGTGAAGCCCGTTAAGCATGTCCTCTTGTAGCGCATCGGTGGGCGGCTGACGATGCCGAGTGTCGCGCCGCAGTCGGTCGGCACTGGCGTCGCGAGCGACCGGGTCAGGGGATACCCTCGCCAAGAATGGGCAATGGGCCGGATGCGCGCGCCTCCGCACGGACGGTAAGCACGATTGGCAAGCCGCTAGAGCTTTGCCG
>DATMZP010000599.1:0-3459 GCA_035573595.1 Hyphomicrobiaceae bacterium | reverse complement strand
GAGGCCTATCTGGCGGCCAAGCTGCGCCTCTTCACCGAGGTGCTGCCGCCGGACGGCGTGGCGGTGGTCAACGCCGACGCCGAGCATGCGAGCGATGTCATCGCGACCGCCCGCAAGGCCGGCCGTCGCGTCCTGACCGTCGGCAGGGCCGGCGAGTCGCTGACGCTGGAGGCCCTGGAGGCGGAGCGGTTCTCGCAGCGCCTGCAGGTGCGGCATGCGGGGGGCGCTACCGACGTCCGACTGCCGCTTCTCGGCGCCTATCAGGCCGGCAATGCGCTCGTCGCTGCGGGTCTCGGCATGGCCGTCGGCGAGGCGCCGGATCGCGTGCTGCCGGCGCTCGAGAAGCTGGAAGGCGTCAGGGGGCGGCTCGAGGTGATGGGGCTGGTGCGCGGCGGGCTGGCGGTGATCGACTACGCCCACAAGCCCGATGCCCTCGCGGCGGCTTTGCAGGCGTTGCGCCCGTTCGCGCCGGGTCGCCTGGTCTGCGTGCTCGGCTGCGGCGGCGATCGCGACAAGGCCAAGCGGCCGATCATGGGCGAGATCGCCAGCCGGCTGGCCGACAGCGTCATCGTCACCGACGACAACCCGCGCGGCGAGGACCCCGCGGCGATCCGTGCGCAGATCCTGGCCGGCGCCCACAACGCGCGCGAGATCGGCGACCGTGCCGAGGCCATCCTGGCCGGCTCGCGGCTGCTCGGTGCCGGCGACGTCCTGCTGGTGGCCGGCAAGGGGCACGAGACCGGTCAGATCGTGGGCGACACGGTCATCCCGTTCTCCGACCACGAGGTGGTGCGCGCGCTTCTCACCGAGCCGAGGGTCGCATGACGGAGCCGCTGTGGCAGTGGGACGAACTGGTTGCCGTGGCCCAGGGACGGCCGGACGGCACTCCGGCTGCGCCGATCACGGGCTTCTCCATCGACACCCGTACCCTTCGGCCGGGCGACGTGTTCGTGGCACTGAAAGCCGAGCGCGACGGGCACGATTTTGTCTCCAATGCCTTCGCGGCCGGAGCCGCAGCTGCCCTGGTGTCGGACGACTATCCCCGCGGCCAAATCGGCGGTGATGGCGACGGCGCCCTGCTGCGCGCGGCCGATCCTCTGGGAGCGCTGGAGGCCATCGGTCGCGCGGCGCGCACGCGCAGCAACGCCCGGATCGTGGCGGTGACGGGCAGCGCCGGCAAGACCGGCACCAAGGAGATGCTGCGCCTGTGCCTCACCGACGCCGGCGCCACGCACGCCTCGGAGAAGTCATACAACAACCATTGGGGTGTGCCGCTGACGCTGGCTTGCATGCCCAGGAGCGCCGCCTACGGTGTGTTCGAGATCGGCATGAACCATGCGGGCGAGATCGCGCCGCTCACGCGGCAGGTGCGCCCGCACGCGGCCGTCGTCACCACGGTCGAGCCGGTGCACCTGGAGCACTTCCCCTCGGTCGAGGCCATCGCCGAGGCGAAGGCGGAGATCTTCGAGGGCCTGGTGCCGGGCGGCACCGCCGTGCTGCCCTACGACAACCCGCATTGCGCGCTCCTCAGGCAGCGCGCCGAGGCCGTCGGCGCCACGGTCGTGAGCTTCGGATATGCGGAAGGCGCGGACGTGCGCGGCATCCAGGCCAACATGAATGCCAGGGGCTCCTCCGTCATTGCCGGCGTCGATACGCAGCGCTTCCCCTACCGCATCGGCGCCCCCGGCGAGCACTACGTGAAGAACTCGCTCGCCGTGCTCGCCGTGCTGATGGCGCTGGGCGCCGATCCCATGCGCTGCCTCAACGCGCTGGTCAAAGTGGCGGCGCCGCCGGGGCGTGGCGCGCGCACGACACTCGCAGCCCGGGACGGGCGCATTCTGCTGATCGACGAGAGCTACAATGCCAACCCGGCCTCGGTGCGCGCGGCGCTCGCCGCCATGGCCACGGTGCCGCGCGCCGACTTCCCCCGCCGCGTCGCGGCGCTGGGCGACATGCTGGAGCTGGGCGACGCCTCGGCAGACCTGCATCGCGGCCTCAAAGAAGCGGTTGACGCGGCCGGCGTCGATCTGGTCTTTGCCTGCGGACCGATGATGAGGCTGCTCTTCGGCCAGCTCAAGCCGGCGCAGCAGGGGGCGTGGATGCCCAACTCCGCCGAGCTGGCGTCCCGCCTGCTCGACGCCGTGCAGGCGGGCGACGTGGTGATGATCAAGGGCTCGCTGGCATCCAGGATGGGGCCGGTGGCCGAGGCGATGCGGGCACGCTTCCCGGTGGCGGGCGGCTGAGGCTGGAGGCGGAGACTTCGCAATGCTTTACATGCTGGCGACGCTCAGCGATCAGATCGCGCCGCTGAACGTATTTCGCTACATCACGTTCCGCACCGGCGGCGCCATCATGACGGGGCTGCTGTTCGTGTTCCTGTTCGGCCCGGCCATGATCGACCTGCTGCGCGTCAAGCAGGGCAGGGGCCAGCCGATCCGCGAGGACGGGCCGCAGTCGCACTTCGCCAAGCGCGGCACCCCCACCATGGGCGGGCTCATGATCCTCGGCGGCATCGTGGTGGCGACCCTGCTGTGGGCGAACCTGTCGAACTGGTACGTGTGGGTCGTGCTGTTCGTGACGCTGAGCTTCGGCGCCATCGGCTTCTATGACGACTACCTCAAGGTCACCGAGGCGAAGGCCGCGGGCTTCTCGGGCAGGATGCGGCTTGCCGCCGAGGTGGCCGTCGCCGCCATCGCCACCATTGCCGTGATGCGTCTCGGCAGCCCGGGGTTCTCCTCGTCGCTGACGGTGCCGCTGTTCAAGACTGTCGTCATCCCGCTCGGCGTCCTGTTCGTTCTCGTCGGCGTGCTCGTGATCGTCGGCGCCGGCAACGCCGTCAACCTCACCGACGGCCTCGACGGCCTCGCCATTGTGCCGGTGATCATCGCCGCCGCCACCTTCGGCGTGTTCGCCTATGCCACGGGCCACGTCGTGTTCGCCCGCTATCTCCAGATCCACTATGTCGCCGGCGTCGGGGAGCTCGCCATCATCTGCGGCGCGCTGATAGGCGCCGGGCTCGGCTTCCTGTGGTTCAACGCGCCCCCTGCCATGATCTTCATGGGCGACACCGGCTCGCTGGCGCTCGGCGGCGCGCTGGGCGCCATCGCCGTCGCCAGCAAGCACGAGATCGTGCTCGCCATCGTCGGCGGGCTGTTCGTGCTGGAGACCATGTCGGTCATCATCCAGGTGATGTCGTTCAAGCTGACGGGCAAGCGCGTGTTCCGCATGGCGCCGCTGCACCACCACTTCGAGGAGAAGGGCTGGCGCGAGTCGACCGTGGTGGTGCGGTTCTGGATCATCTCGGTGGTGCTGGCCCTCGTCAGCCTTGCGACGTTGAAGTTGCGGTGAATTGGTGTCAGACCCTCCGGGTCTGACACCGGGGAGTAGGGAATGGGGAGTAGGGAGTAGGGCAGAAAAGCGTGAGACCACTCCCCACTCCCCACTCCCCACTCCCTACTC
>DATMZP010000598.1:0-2934 GCA_035573595.1 Hyphomicrobiaceae bacterium | reverse complement strand
TCGGAGACGATCGTGACGCGGACGCCGCGACGGCGACAGAGCCTGAGAAAATCGTAGAATCCCGGATCGATCCGGATCGTGCCGATGGCCGCGTCGAGCTCGCCCGGAGTGGCCCGCAGCATCACCGCCTGCCGCTGCATGCAATCCCGAGACGTCATCCGCCCCGCCTGCCATTCAGCCTCGACAGCGCGCCACTCGGGAGTAGCGAAGCGATCGAGCAGCCGGTCGGTGGGGTCGTCGGGAGCGACAGTGCCGTCGAAATCGATGAGGGCGGCAAGACGCGGCTTGGCGGGCTCCGCTCGCGGTGGGCGCCTTAGAGGGCGGTGGCTCGCTGACATGGCTCCAATATGGGCAAGTGGCTCGGACGCCTCGGGTCAAGATGCTGCGCCGCTCACCCTGCACCGCTCGCAAGCGGGCGCCGTCCAAGCAGGATGGCAGGCGTCCGGCCTGCCGGCACTACGGAAAAACCAGCAGAGAGGTGGCCAAAGCACGTCTTGGTGAACGCGGCTGGCTGGTGAACGCGCGGTTGGCCGTTGGCACGTCAACGCTTTCCGCGGGAACGACGGGTCGCAGCGCCGGCTTACGTTCGAATCGGGCGCCGCACCATGTTAGCGGCTGCAGCAACAGCAAGATGGCGCGAGGGCCACACCGCGGAAAAACCCGCGTGAGAATCCACCTGTCGTACCATCGTTCAAGTTGGGTTGGAGTGAACCCTCCGGTAGAATATGTCATAATAGCAACGAAACGGTGAAGAGGATCGGGCGCGCAATGCAACCGAGTGAGGTCGGGGTCGAACGCAGGGGGCGAACGGCCCCCACGGATATTTCCGACCCCAGCTATTTTCACAAGGTGGTGGACTGCCAGTGGGCGTGTCCGAGCCACACGCCCGTGCCGGAATACATCCGGCTGATCGCCCAGGGCCGCTACGCGGCCGCCTATATGCTCAACTGGGAGAGCAATGTCTTCCCGGCCATCCTCGGGCGCGTGTGCGACCGGCCCTGCGAGCCGGCGTGCCGCCGCGGGCGGGTTGAGGAGAAGCCGGTTGCAATCTGCCGGCTCAAGCGCGTCGCCGCGGACTACAAGGGCGAGATCGATGCGTTCATGCCCGAGATCCCCAAGGAGAAGAACGGCAAGCGCATCGCGCTGATCGGCGCCGGCCCGGCCTCGCTGACGGTGGCGCGCGATCTCATGCCGCTCGGCTATCGTGTCGTGCTGTTCGAGAAGGACGCCAAGCCCGGCGGGCTGATGCGCTCGAACATCCCCTCCTTCCGGCTGCCGGAGAGCGTACTGGACGAGGAGGTGCAACGCATCCTGGGGTTCGGCGTCGAGGCCCGCTTCGGCCACGAGATCCGCAGCCTCGGGGCGCTGCTCGCGGAACAGTTCGACGCTGTTTTCATCGGCACCGGCGCGCCCAAGGGAAAGGACCTCGACATCCCCGGCCGCCGGGAAGGCGCCGCCAACATCCACATCGGCATCGACTGGCTCACGTCCGTGGCCTTCGAGCATGTCAATCGAATCGGCCGGCGCGTGGTGGTGATCGGCGGCGGCAACACCGCCATGGACTGCTGCCGCACCAGCCTGCGCCTGGGCGGCAGCGAGGTGAAGGTGACGGTGCGCTCGCCGCGCCGGGTGATGAAGGCCTCCTCCTGGGAGATCGAGGACGCCGAGCACGAGGGCATCCCGATCCTCGACAATCATGCCCCCAAGGAGTTCCTGGTCGAGAAGGGCCGCCTGGTCGGCGTCCGCTTCCAGAAGATGACGGAGGTCGGCATCGACACCAGAGGCCGGCCGCGGCTGGAGCCCTCCGGCGAGGAGGTGGTGTTCGAATGCGACGACGTGCTGATGGCGATCGGCCAGGAGAACAGCTTCCCCTGGATCGAGCGCGACATCGGTCTGGAGTTCGACACGTGGGGCATGCCCAAGGTCGACAAGGTCACCACCATGTCCACGCGCCCCGGCGTGTTCTTCGGCGGCGACGCCGCCTGGGGGCCGGAGAACATCATCAAGGCCGTCGCACACGGCCACCACGCAGCGATCTCCATCGACCGCTACTGCCGGGGAGAGAGCCTGAGCGAGCGGCCGGGACCGGGCGTGACCCTCATCAGCCAGAAGATGGGCATCCACGAGTGGTCGTATAAGAACGCCTACGCGCCCCTGAAGCGGACGGCGATGCCGCACGCCGACAAGGCCAGGGCGCTGCGCGACCTCAAGGTGGAGGTGGAGCTGGGCTTCGACGACAGGCTCGCCGCCAAGGAGGCGGAGCGCTGCCTCAACTGCGACGTGCAGACCGTATTCTCGGCACCCCTCTGTATCGAGTGCGACGCCTGCATGGATATCTGCCCGGTCGACTGCATCAATTTCACCTTCAACGACGACGAGCCGGCCCTGCGCCAGCAGCTGCGGGTGCCAGCGCAGAACACGACCCAGGATGTCTACGCCTCGGCGCCGTTGAAGACCGGCCGTATCATGGCCAAGGACGAGGACATGTGCCTGCACTGCGGGTTGTGCGCCGAGCGCTGCCCGACGGGAGCCTGGGACATGCAGAAGTTCATGTACGTGGAAGCGCAGGCCTCCGAGGCCTGCCTAACGCATCACAATGCGTATCTGCGATAGGGGTCAGACCCCGCGCGCACGCGGGTTGGAGCATTCCGAAGCGCGGTGGCGCGGGGTCTGACCCCTCTACGACGAGGCAACTCCTGACATGAGCGGCATCAACGACTTTGTGGTGAAGTTCGCCACGGTGAACGGCTCGGGCTCGGCCAGTGCCAACGGCATCTTTGCCAAGACGCTGTTCCGCATGGGCATCCCGGTCAGCCCGAAGAATATCTTCCCCTCCAACATCCAGGGCCTGCCGACCTGGTACGAGGTGCGGGTGTCGGAAGCCGGCTACCTGGCGCGCCGCGACGGCATCGACCTGATGGTCGCCATGAACCC
>DATMZP010000597.1:0-2220 GCA_035573595.1 Hyphomicrobiaceae bacterium | reverse complement strand
ACTTGATCTTCTCGAAGTTCTCGTAGCCGTTGTTCTTGCAACCCTCGGCGCCTAACAACTCGTTGCCCTCGCAGGCCTTGGGCACCACCGGGTTCGAGCCGAACCACGAGGCCACGTCGCCCTGCAGCTTGGCCGAGATCGACCACTCCAGCCACTTGTAGGCGCAGTTGGGATGCTTGGCACCGGCCGCGAGCATGGTGGTGTCGGCCCAGCCCGTGGCGCCTTCCGCGGGTACCGTAATCGCGATGGGCAGCTTGTTGGCCTGCAGCGTGTTCGCCTGGTAGGGCCACGAGCCCGACGCCACGATGCCCTCGGTGGTGAAGTCCTGCACCTGCACGCTGGCGTCGTGCCAGTAGCGCTGGATCAGCGGCTGCTGGCCGCGGAGCACTTTCAGCACCTCGGCGTACTGCGACTCGTTGAGCTCGTAGGGATCCTTGATCGACAGCTCCGGATGCTTGGCCGCGAGGTACACCGCCGCGTCGGCGATGTAGATAGGCCCGTCGTAAGCCTGCACGCGCTTCTTGTTGGACTTGCCGTCGGGCAGCTTCTGCTCCTCGAACACCACCGACCAGGAGGTCGGCGCGGTCTTGAAGGTCTTGCTGTTGTACATCAACACATTCGGGCCCCACTGGTAGGGCACGCCCCAGTGCTTGCCGTCGACGTAGTGCCACGGCGCCTCCTGCAGGCGCGGATCGATGGTGTTGTAGCTCGGGATGCGCTCGAGGCTCACGGGCTGCACGGTGCCGCCGCGGATCAGGCGCAGCGTGGCGTCACCCGAGGCAGTGACCAGGTCGTAGGGCGCATTGCCGGCCGGCGGCCAGGAGGCATCGCCGGGCGGGCTCGGCGGCGGTCCGCCGCTCGACAGCAGCGTGACCATTTCGTCGGAAGTATTCGCGACCTTGACCTCGACGCGGCAGCCGGTGTCGGCCTCGAACTTGGTCACCCAGTCGTAGTTCTTGTCGGACTCGCCGCGCTCGATGTATCCGGGCCAGGCGACGATGTCGAGGCGTCCTTCGAGCGCCGTCGATGGCATCGCTGCTTCGGCGGCGGGCTTGGCTTCCTCTTCCTTCTTTCCGCAGGCCGCGAGCGTCAGCAGCGCGCTGCAGGAAATGATGATCAATGAATGCCTGGGAGACCTATTCGCAACGGCAAACATGGCGAGCCCCTTTTTTGCTGATGACCCCGGGATGGGCCATCGTCTTTGGCCGCCATTCTATGCCTACTTCTGTGCGGCACGCTCGGCCCGGCGCTTGGTCATGGCCGCTTCGCGTCCTGCCATGCCCGGGTCGTCCTTCGGATCCGGGATCACGGCGAGCGCCATGTCGAGGCGCTGCTGCAAGGGGCCGGAGAATTCCGCGTACGGAATGATGTACAGCTGGTTCTCCTGCACCGCACGCACCACGATCTCGCCGAGATCAACCGGGTCGTAGCCGGGCGCGATGACCTCCTTGAGGCTCTTCATGACCGCCGGATCGGCGCCGTAGTAGCCGGTATTCGACAGGTGCTTGGGCCGCGTGAGCACCGCCTCGTGGATGTTGGTGTTGACCGCACCAGGACAGAGCACGGACACGCCGATGTTGTGAGGCGCCAGGTCGAGCTGCAGGCACTCCGACAGCCCGCGCACCGCGAACTTGGTGGTGCAGTAGATAGCGCAGCCCGGCAGCGGAAGGAAGCCGGCCATCGAAGCGGTGTTGACGATGTGCGCGCCGAGCCCGTGCTTCAGCATGCGCGGCACGAAGGTCTGGACGCCGTTGATCATGCCGCCGAGGTTCACCGACATCTGCCAGTCCCAGTCGTCGTAGGTGGCCTGCTGCACCGGCCCGAACTGGCTGACGCCCGCGGTGTTGCACAGGAGCTGGACAGGACCGAACACTTTCTCCGCTTCTTCGGCGGCCGCGGCGTAGGCCTTGCGGTCGGTGATGTCGAGCTGGATGCCGTGCACCGGCAGCTTCTGCTCGCGGAACCAGGCGAGCGCGCCGTCCAGGTGATCGCGGCGGATGTCGGCAATGACGATTTTCATGCCGTGCGCGGCGAAGGCCTTGGCCTGGCCCAGCGCGACACCGCTGCCACCGCCGGTGATGAATGCGACTTTTCCTGCGAGATCTTTCATGACGTCACCCCCGGTTCAGCATGCAGCCGCAGGCATCTGAAAAATCGACCCAGAGCGAACCCCATCCTGCAGAATAGCGCCATGCCGGACGAAGTAGCGGTCAGGGAATC
>DATMZP010000596.1:0-4008 GCA_035573595.1 Hyphomicrobiaceae bacterium | reverse complement strand
CAAGAGCCCGCCGAAGGTCTCGATCACACCAGCCAGCCCAAACTGCGACATCAGCTGAACCGTCCCATGGTTCGGCCCCATGCCGCCGAACCAGCCGAGCAATTTCTGCAGGCCGTGCTGCATGAACAGCAGGCCGGCACCGATGCGGAGCGCGGCGTGCGTGTAGGGACCGAGCATCATGGGACGGGCGGAACTCAGCGTGGTAGACATCGACTGGGGTCTCCCCGGAGCGGAAGGTCAGCGGCGTGGGTGAGATTCGAACTCACGAAGGAGTTTCCCCCTTGGCGGTTTTCAAGACCGCTGCCTTCAACCGCTCGGCCACCACGCCCGGTGACGAAAGCTCTTACTGCCTCAGGAGTTGCGCAAGGAGTGGCCACTGTCGAACACATCATCGTCCGGAGGGCCCCGAGCCGCGTGCTGGGCTAGGCCAGCAGGGGGCCCACCTCCAGGAGCAATGACGCCTCCCTTGGACAGCTTTGGAATCGCCTGCTGCTTCGGCTTGCCGTCTGGTTCGGCCTGTCGCAAAGCCACTCCCCTGGCGACACGGAGGGCCTAGCGATACCCCGCCTATCGCTCGCTCGACGTGCCTGATATCGAGTTAGGGGCTATTGCCCTTTCCTCCGCCCTTACCGTTACTGCCATTTCCTCCGCCGTTGCCATTTCCGTTCCCATTGTTTCCCTGTCCGTTGCCCCCATGCCCAGTCCCACTGGCTGCTTGTCCATTCCCAGACGTCGTCGTTCCGGTACTCGCGCCAACCCCTCCCCCCGCAGGGCAGGCCGTGCTCGTCCCACCGCTGCACGCTATGGCTTGGTCGACGCTGTTCCGGGCATCGTCGTAGACGTTGCCCGTTGAATTGCGTAGGACAAGCAACACGGCCATGAGTCCCAGTGCCACAACCGAGATGAGTAGCGAGTATTCGACCAGGCCCTGCCCAGAATCAGAGAACCCCAGGCGGCGAAGCCTCTTAGGCAAAGGCAATTCGGACTCCACGTGATAGGGGGAACCGTGAAAAGCCGCGCGCCAACTATTGGGGGCGTTGCCGTGCAAGCGCCACGCCCGAACGGATGACCGCGCGGCATGCCACTCCTTGCCTCGTCTAATCGCCATGGACCCCTTGACCTGGTTCGTGTAGCGCAGCTGCAACGTTCGCCATGTACACCTAGTGGCCAGATAGTGGCCAAAGAGGGGGCTGGCGTTCATCGGACCCCTATAGGGCCTGGTCGGGCAGGGGCACGCGACTTGCCCCTGGCCAGCCCCAGTCCCCTTCCAGCAGTGTACCAGCCCGACCGTTGGGGCCTGTAGGTCCTTGAAGGTCCCCACCGGAAGGTGCCAGGGGCCAAAACCCGTAGCTGGCCGCGAGGGCCAGGGAGGAAGCATGAGGGCGCTGTGGCAGAATTTTTCAGGTGACGAGTCCGGTCAGGGTCTTGTCGAATACGCCCTCATCATCGCCCTCGTGGCGGTCGGGCTCATCGCCGTCCTGCTGGTGCTGCGCAACAGTATCGGCAACGTGTTCAACAATGCGGCGACCCAACTGAACAACGCCCCGACCAGCGCGTACCCCTGAACGTTGCCCACCTCGCAATCGGCCAAGGCCCAACGGGGTCTTGGCCGATCGCGTGTCTACACCACCGTCACGGTCTTTCCGACCCATAGGCAACGCCCGCCGGCGCTCAAGCCGCCCTCCTCGCGAGGAGCCGATGGGCGGGCCTCCGCTGCCCGGAGGCCTTGTGCCCGACCGCTAGGACCTCAACGCGCCCACTCATGGAGAGTCTCGACCTTCTTGGTGGCGGATGAGGTTCGTGGAGCTCGATGGATCGGGTGCGGAGGAAGACTCAGGCGCTGCATCGATCGCGGCTCTGGCCAGCTCTCCGGCCAGTCTGTTCCCACGTCATCTCTTCCATTCCGGCCTCCTGAAGGCTACGCCGGAGGTATACTCAAGGGCGTTGCCCACCCCGGGACACGTAGGCCACTCGCTCACGTTCCCTCGCGAAGTCCTCCATGTAGCGTTTCGCGATACGAGGCCAAGGGAGTTTCCATGACCAATTTCAGCAGGGAACAGCTTGACAGGATTCGCGCCTTTCTCGAGAAAGTCGGAGTCAAGCCGGAGTGCGCTGCCTGCAAGAAGGGTATGATGGTGATCGACCGGGGACAGTTCGGATTGCAGGAAGTGACGCAGTCGCGCGAGAACCCCATGGGAGCGTCGGGTGGCACCGCGGGATCGACGGCGAGGACCGCCACGTGTGTGCTCTTGGCCTGCAACACCTGCGGCTTCGTCCGAATGCACGCACTTGCGGCGCTTGGGCCAGACATCGTCATGTGAAGCGGGCTACACCGAGCCGGTCATGCCTGACGATGCGGCGGCGTGGGACGACCCCGCACTCCAGTGCGTCCACCCGCGGGTGCTGGAGATCCGCGCTGCGTCACCCCTAGGTGAGCCCGGTCACCGCCCGGCTGAGCGGCCTGCCCGATTCTGTCCTCGACCCGCGGGCGCACGCCGACTTCAAGGTCGAGGAACATATGAAAACCCCGCTCCTCGGTGGTGTCGCGATTCTGGCGGTCGCCTTCGCGTCGCCCGTCCGTGCGCAGGGCCCGGGTACATTCGAGCTCGGCGTATTCGGCCAGGTGAGCTATTTCGACCGCTCTCTGGTGCTGGTGCAGGCTCAGGGCGGCCCCGGCGCGAGGCTAGGACTCTTCCTTAGCCGCAATCTCGAGGTCGAAGGCGAGGGGGCATTCGTGCCGGTCGAAGGCCCCGACGGCGCCAAAGTCTATTACGTCCCGCTCCGCGCCCGCGCGCTGCTCAACATCCCCACGGGAACGCACACCGCGCTGCTCCTCGGTGCAGGTTACGTGCATAATGAGTACGGGCACGACGTCGACGCGAGCGACGATGGTGGTACTGCGATGGCAGGGGTGCGGCTCGGCCTTCGCGGCCTGCCCTCGATTCGGCTGGCCACCTACGTCGACTACATCCCGTCGCCTGGTAACGGCGCCAGTTCCAATGTCAACTGGGGCCTCCAGTTCGGATTGTCCTGGCTGGTCGGGCGAAACGCCCCCGTGTGGGAACCGGCAGGTGGGAAGCCCTCGGCGCAGCGGTCCGACTCGGCTGCCGCCGCCGACTCGCTGGCCGCCGTCCGCGCGGACTCGCTCCGGCTGGCCGCCGCGGCCGCCCGCGCCGACTCGGTGCGAGCTTCGGCCGCACGGGACAGCGCCACGGCCGCCGCCAAGGCCGACAGTCTCCGCGTTGCGCAGGCCGAGCTCGCCCGCCGGCAGCAGGCACTCCGCGACAGCCTGGTCACCGCCGCCCGGAACGACAGCGTCCGCGCCGCCGCGCTTCGAGACAGCCTGCGCCTGACCCGCGACCGCGTTCGCATCGCGGCGCTTCGCGACAGCCTCGCTCGCGTGGCGCTGCGCGACAGCTTGCGCGCAATGACCGCCGCCAAGCACACGCGGGTGACACTCCGCGGCGTGAACTTCGAGATCAATAGGGCGGTGCTGCTCCCGGAGTCGCGTGACATCCTGAACGACGTGGCGCAATCGCTCGTTGCCAACCGCGACGTGACCGTCGAGGTGGCCGGCCACACCGACAACACGGGGCCGCGGGCGCTCAACGACAGCCTGTCGCTTGCGCGTGCCGAGGCGGTGCAGGTCTTCCTCATCGAACACGGGGTCGAGGCGGCCCGGATGGTGATACACGGCTATGCCTGGGACCAGCCGGTTGCCAGCAACAAGACTCCGTCGGGTAGGGCGCAAAATCGGCGGGTGGAGCTGCGACGGACGGACTGAGCCGTGGGCGGGCAACTGATGCTCCTTGGTCGCCTGATGCCGGGCATGAACGGCGTCGAGTTCCTCGCGGCTTGCGCAACTTAGTCGAATCTGCGTGAGGGCGGTCGGTATACCGCGAACGGGAGGTAGTGTGGGCCCCGATCGAGAAGTGCGGCTTCGCTCCGAATACGCCGGGCTGTACCAGGATCTGACGCCCGACATCTGGGTGCCGGCGAGGGAGTGGG
>DATMZP010000595.1:0-3325 GCA_035573595.1 Hyphomicrobiaceae bacterium | reverse complement strand
GGGAAGGGGTCCTTGTCCGTCCACGGCGGCGGCGACCGGTCGGTCCAGGGCGGAGCCCCGTGATCGGGCACCCTGGCCATGGCGTCCGTCCGGGGCGGCGGATAGGGCGGAGGAGTGGCCGATGTGGGGGGGTAGTCGCGGCCCGGCGGGCGGTAATAGTCCTGGCCAGGGGACGACACGGGCGGCAACGATGTCTCCTGCAGGCCCTTGCCCTGGGCGCCAGGATAATAGCTGCGGCTCGGCGGGGCGTAGCCGGGAGGCCCGGAGCTTGCGGGCGCGTAGCCGACCGGACTTGCGGCGGGGCGCTCCGGCGCGTGCTGGGCGCTGAAGAAATCGCTGCCAAGCAAATTGAAACGGGTCACGTCGGAGCTGCAGCCGGCCGCCACGACCACGGCCGCAAAGCCTCCGGCGACGCCGAGCGCCCGCGTCAGAGGGGTGAGACCTCGCGCAGCTGGCGAACGCTTGCAACCGGGCATGGGCATACCTCCCGCCTCCACGTCCACCGATTAACCCTAAAGAGTATTAAAGACGGGTTAACGTGCGGATGCGTAACGCGACCCCGCCCCCGCAAGCGCCTTTAGGATTTCTCAGGTTGCAGAGGTTGCCTTGTACTTGCGGGCAGCCGTCGACCGGCTCCACAGTGACGCGCGGATCGCGTGGAATACGGAGCGCACGGTCGGGCAAGCGGTGCAAGCCGTGGCCAGGAAGCGGAGGTGGACATGACACCACTCAGGTCAATGCTCTACAGGGGACTCGCAGGCGTCTGCGTGGCCCTGGGGCCGATGCTGGTCGGCGTATCGGCGCAACAGCCCGCGCACGAGTTCACGCCCCAGGTAGGCCAGCCCGGCAAGGACGTGATCTGGGTGCCGACGCCCCAGACCCTGGTGGATCGCATGCTGCAGATGGCCAAGGTTACGCCGTCCGATTATGTCGTCGATCTGGGCTCCGGCGACGGCCGCACCGTGATTACCGCCGCCAGGATCGGCGCCAAGGCGCACGGCATCGAGTACGACCCCCATATGGCCGAGCTGTCGAAGCACAACGCTGCCGCCGCCAGCGTAGCCGACAAGGCAACCTTCGCCAACGCCGACATCTTCGAGAGCGACTTCTCAAAGGCCACGGTGGTGACCCTGTTCCTGCTGCCCAGCCTCAATGTCAAGCTGCGCCCCATCCTGCTCGACATGGCACCCGGCACCCGTGTGGTCTCCAACAGCTTCGACATGGGCGACTGGAAGGCCGACGAGACCGCGCACGTCACCGAAGACTGCACGGGCTACTGCCGGGCGTACCTGTGGATTGTCCCAGCCAAGGTGGCCGGCACCTGGAAGTTCGGCCCCGGCGAGCTGTCGGTCGAGCAGCAGTATCAATTCTTCACCGGCAAGCTCACCACCGGCAACGTGGTCGCCCCGATCACGGACGGCAAGCTCGAGGCGGACAAGATCACCTTCACCGCCGGCGGCACACGCTATACGGGCCAGGTTAGAGGCGCCACCATGGATGGGGCGAGCGTCACGGACGGCGTCGAGACCAGGTGGCAGGCGGTGCGCAGATAACGGCACTTCCGGGCATGGATAGCGGCCTCCGCCTCATTTGGCGCTTGCGCCCTCGAACCGCAGCTCCATCGTCTGTCCGAAGGGGGTGGATTTCCACTGGCCGTGGAGATGGTGAAAGCACGCGGTCGCTATGCGCCGACGCAACAGAGCCCGACGGAACGTCTCCGTTCCGCCGGGCTCCGGGCCGCGTGCGCGGCCGTTTGATCGGGGGTCTACGCGCTCGACTTGCGGAGGCGCCGGTGGACGTGTGCGGTCGCAGCTTGGCGGGCTGGACTCCTGTCGCGGCGACATCTCCGGTGCATGACCCTCCCTGATCGGCTGCAGGTTCTACGGCTGTCTTCATTGACGGCCGTTGCAGGTTCCGAATTGTATGATTTGCCGACCGTGCCACGGAGGCTGCGCCTCGAGCTGGGCTAGGACGGCATGGGCTGGCCCGGCGGCAGCATTTTCTTAGACCTCCTTTGGTGAGGATGCATTCACTCTGACGTGCGAATTTCCGCCTGTCAAACCTGTAGTGGTGCAGCGCGACACTCCCGTTAACCGGGCTTTTCCGTCCTGCGGCCGAGACTGCCGCCGAGCCTCGATGCGAGCGCACGCGAGGAGGACTCCATGTCATTGCATCGCATTTTCGGCCCTGTGGCGCTTGTGGCTGCTGCCCTCGGCCTCTGGGTGCTGTTCGTCGGCCCCTCCGTCGATCCCTTCGGCGGCGGCCAGCGTGTCTTGTCGCAGGAGCCCGTGGCCTACACCGCCTGGGCCTGGGGCCTGCTGATGGGACTGGCTCTCGCCTGGCTCGCCGCCAAGGACTGGGGCCAGTTCCCCGGGTGGCTCAAGCTGCAGCGCAAGCGACTGGGCCTCGTCCTCCTCGGCGGCCTGTTCGCCAGCCTGCTCCTGCTGTTCTGAGGCTGCGGCCGGCGGCGGATACAGTGCTCGCCGACCGCAACGGGGCGCCTGCCCAAAGCGCGCCTGCTTCCTGGTTGGGACTCTCTGGTTGGGACTCTACTGAGGCGGTGAGCGGCGGCATGGGCCTTCGCAGCCGCCCAAAACGCCCTAGAACGGGATCTCATCGTCCATCTTCTTGTCGAACACCGGCTTGGCGGGGCTGCGGCCGAAGCCGCTGCCGCTGTCACCGGACGGCGGCGTGTAGCTCGGGTAGTCGTCCTCCTGCATGCCGCCGGCCCCCGCGCCAGCGCCAGCGCCGCCACCTGGCTTGTCGAGCAGCACCATCTGGCTGTTGAAGTTCTGCAGCACCACCTCGGTCGTATAGCGGTCCTGGCCGTCCTGGGTCTGCCACTTGCGGGTCTGCAGCTGGCCTTCGAGATAGACCTTGGAGCCCTTGCGAAGATACTGCTCCGCCACCCGGCACAGGCCCTCGCTGAAGATCACCACGTTGTGCCACTCGGTCTTCTCGCGCTTCTCGCCGGAGGTTTTGTCGCGCCAGCTCTCGGAGGTGGCGACGGCCAGCTTGGCGACCGGGCGGCCGTCCTGGGTGCGGCGGATCTCCGGGTCTTTGCCCAGGTTGCCCACCAGGATCACCTTGTTGATGGAACCGGCCATGATGCACTCCTCTTCGCTCGTTCGCTTCACCGCCGCCGGATAATCTCCTGGCGGCAGGGCCACGCCGGCCGACCTCGGCCTTGCGGGTCTCGCGCGAGCCTCGCCCCCGGCATCGCTCGCGTGCGGCCCTCCGCCCTGATTCTCGCTCCCGAGGTTAGCCCCTGCCCAACCCCGGCGCGCGGCCCTCAAGTTGCTTGTCCACGCCTTTGCGGAGTGGA
>DATMZP010000594.1:0-5609 GCA_035573595.1 Hyphomicrobiaceae bacterium | reverse complement strand
GTCGCGGTCCTTGGGCGAGCGCCACGCCGCGCCCATGCAGAAGCGGCTGGCGCCGTTCGCCTTGGCCCTGCGCGCCTCGGCCACGATCTCCGCGGCCGGCATCAGCTTGGTGGCGGCGAGGCCGGTGTCGAAGTGGGCGCTCTGGGCGCAGTAACCGCAGTTCTCCGGGCAGCCGCCCGTCTTGATGGAGAGCAGCTGCGCCAGCTCCACCTTGGCCGGGTCGAAATGGCGGCGGTGGATCGACTGGGCGGTGTAGATCAGCTCGGGCAGGGGCAGGCGGACCAGGGCCAGGACCTCCTCCACCGTCCAATCGTGGCGGATGGTTCCGAGGAAAGCGCGCTGCCCCGCATCCTCCCACATCTCGACCTCATATGTCATTGCCATCGACCTACCTTATGACCTTGATCTCGATGGTAGCTCTTAGCGCGTAAGACTTCGATGGTCTCATCGATGAACTGCTGACTGCAATGGCCGCGGTGTTGACAGGCGCCCCGGCTTCCACGATGGTGCGCGCCATCCAGACGGCCCGTGGGAACGAGCCGCCGCCCTGCACATGATCCGGTCCGGCCAGTGCTGCTGGTTTGGGGCCGGGCTCGGGAGGCCGGGAGGTGAACATCCGCCAGCGCGTAGCGCCCGCGGGTGCGATTGGCGATTCCCTCGTGCGGCGAATGGTCAATGGCGAATGGCGAATGGTAAGATCCATTCGCCACTCCCCATTCGCCATTCGCCCAGTGCCGCCTGGGCATAAAGGAAACGCGATGTTCGAATCCCTGTCCGACCGCCTCTCGGGCATCCTCGACAAGCTGACGCGCCGCGGCGCGCTCACCGACAGCGACGTGGCGGAAGCCATGCGCGAGGTGCGCCGCGCGCTGCTGGAGGCCGACGTCGCCCTGGAGGTGGTGCGCTCGTTCACGGACAAGGTGCGGACCAAGGCCGTCGGCCAGGAGGTGGTGAAGTCGATCACGCCCGGCCAGATGGTCGTCAAGATCGTGCACGACGAGCTGGTGGAGATGCTGGGGTCCGACGCTGAGCCCATCGACCTGGTGGCCCAGCCGCCGGTGCCCGTCATGCTGGTCGGCCTGCAGGGCTCGGGCAAAACCACGACCTGCGCCAAGATCGGCTACCGGCTCACCCAGCGCGACAAGAAGAAGGTGCTCATGGCCTCGCTCGACACGCGGCGGCCGGCGGCGCAGGAGCAGTTGCGCGTGCTGGGCGAGCAGGCCGAGGTCGATACGCTGCCCATCGTCGCCGGCCAGACGCCGCAGCAGATCGCGCGGCGCGCCATCGAGGCCGCCCGGCTCGCGGGCTACGACGTGGTGCTGCTCGACACCGCCGGCCGCATCCACATCGACGATGAGCTGATGCAGGAGTCGGCGGAGGTGCGCGACATCGCGGCCCCGCACGAGACCCTGCTGGTGGCCGACAGCCTCACCGGCCAGGACGCCGTGAAGCTGGCGCGCAGCTTCGACGAGCGGGTCGGCATTACAGGGATTGTGCTCACCCGCGTGGACGGCGACGGGCGCGGCGGCGCGGCGCTCTCCATGCGCGCCGTCACTGGCAAGCCCATCAAGCTGATCGGCGTGGGCGAGAAGTGGGACGCGCTGGAAGACTTCCACCCGCAGCGCATCGCCGGCCGCATCCTCGGCATGGGCGACGTGGTGAGCCTGGTCGAGAAGGCCGCGCAGAGCCTCGACATGGAGAAGGCCCAGGCCATCGCGCAGAAGATGCGCAAAGGCGCCTTCGACCTGGAGGATCTGTCCGATCAGCTCAAGCAGATGGAGAAGATCGGCGGCATGTCGGGGATGATGGGGCTGCTGCCGGGCGTCGGCAAGGTGAAGAAGCAGCTCGACGCCGCCAACATCGACGACAGGATCTTGAAGCGCCAGCGCGCCATCATCTCGTCGATGACGCCCAGGGAGCGGCGCAACCCGAAGATGCTCGACGGCAAGAGGAAGCGCCGCATCGCGGCGGGCTCCGGCACCAGGCCCGAGGACGTGAACAAGCTCATCAAGATGCACCGCCAGATGGGCGACATGATGAAGGCCATGGGCAAGCAGCGCGGCGGGCTGTTCCAGCGCATGATGGGCATGGGCGGTGGTGGCGGCCCGGCGCCCAGCGAGGCCGAGCTGGAGCGCATGCGCGCCGAGCTCGGCCGGCTGGACCCCAAGGCGCTGGAGGCGCTGCCCAAGGACCTCAAGGAGCAGCTGCCTAAGGGGCTGCCGCCGCCGGGTGCCGGCGCCGGCCGTCCGCTGCCCAAGCTGCCGGGCCTGCCTGGATTGGGCGGCCCGTCGCCGCCGCGGTTTCCGGGGCTGCCCGGATTGCCGGGGAAGAAGAAATGAAGAGGGGAGTAGGGAGTGGGGAATAGGGAGTAGGCGGCTGGCGCTTCCGGCTTTCCGTTCCCTACTCCCCACTCCCTATTCCCTACTCCCCCATGTGACGCATCGAGATCAGAAGAAGGAAGACAGCATGTCCGTGAAAATCCGCCTCTCGCGCGGGGGCACCAAGAAGCGGCCCTACTACTTCATCGTGGTGGCCGACTCGACCTCGCCGCGCGACGGCCGCTATATCGAGCAGATCGGCACCCACAACCCGCTGCTGCCCAAGGACAGCGCCGACCGCGTCAAGCTCGACATCGAGCGCGCCAAGCACTGGCTGTCGGTCGGCGCCCAGCCCACCGACCGCGTGCTGCGCTTCCTGGATGCCGCCGGCCTCGCCAAGCGCGAGCCGCGCAACAACCCCAACAAGGCCAAGCCCGGCAAGAAGCGCCTCGAGCGCGAGGCGGCGGCCGCCGCCGAGGCCGAGAAGCCGGCTGCGTAAGCTGTGACCGGAGCGGGGGGCCGGGATGGAGAGACGCATCCTGCTCGGCCGCATCGCCGGCGCTAACGGCATCCGCGGCGAGGTTCGCATCACCACCTTCACGGCGCGCCCGGAGGACATTGCGGCCTACGGGCCGCTCGACGATGGCGGTGTGCGGACGTTCCGGATCGAGGCCGTGCGCGCGACCGGGAAGGGCGTGGTGGCACGCCTCGCCGGGGTACGCGACCGCACCGCGGCCGAGGCGCTGAAGGGTGTGCCGCTGTACGTCGATCGCGACCGGCTGCCGCCGCCGGCCGAGGGCGAGTTCTACCACGCCGACCTAATCGGCATGGCCGCCGTCGATGCGGAAGGCCGGACGGTGGGGGAGGTCGTGGGCGTCCACAACCACAGGGCTGGGGACATTCTGGAGGTGCGCCTCACGGGGTCCGGCAAGACCGAGCTCGTCGCCTTCACGGATGCGTTCGTGCCCGAGGTGGACTTGGCCGCGCGGCGCGTCGTGGTGCGGCTACCCGAGGATGATGAGCGGCAGGGGACTGGCCGCCAGGTTCCCTCTCCCCGCTCGCGGGGAGGGTCAGGGTGAGGGGCAGGCAAGGGTTCCAACCTAGCAACGCCCGACCTCGACGAAGGCCAGAGACTGTCGAGCGCGCCGTCGATGTTGCGGTAGACGTCGTCGTTGCTGACGCGAAAGACGCGGTAGCCCAGTGCGCGCAGATCCGACGCTCCTCGTGGATGGGCTTTCCCCTGTGGCTGCCCCTCACCTTAGCCCTCTCCCCGTTCGCGCCGAAGTGGCGCGACGGGAAGAGTGGATCCGGCGGCGTGGAGCACAACTCTCACGCGCGGGGATAGCCGCCTCGTTTAATGATGTATACATCTTAATGATGACTCCGGCCGCGTCTTGTGCTCTCCTCCGCACGCCTCGGAGATGAGACCGGCGGTCGCCTAGGGCCGCTTCTCAACTAGGAGCCGGGGGCCGCAGTCCGATACCTTGCCCGGCATGGTGGACAGACCGTCCGAGCGCCGGTGCCTCGGAGCTCCAACCCCGGACTTGGCGGGGAAGGAACCGGGGATTCCCTCGACGCACGCTCGAGGACAAGGGGGTGCGGATTGCGGCGAAGCCGGTCTCCGATACCCCGCACGGCATGGTGGCCAGGCCGGCCAAGCGTCGGGCGGCCGTCGGAGGCGGCCGAGCAGGGCGTTCTTCGCGCCCCGCGCGCTAAGGTCAGCGGCCAACGGGCGCGAGCCCGGACGCCCTGCTCCTCCTTCCATCCCCTCGAGCGGCCCGGACGCTGCGGGGCTCACGGCGCTTCCTGTCCAATCGGGCGGCCGGAGCAAGCTCCTGCCCCTCGCCCTGGCTCTCTCCCTGCGCGTGTGGCGTGTGCGGCGAGGTTGGCGTTGCGCGGGGAGAGGGAATGCGCCTTATCCCCGTGCACCGTCGGTGCGCCTACCATTGCCGCATGACCTACGACGATTGGGAAATCCCGCGCTTCTCCAATGAGGCGATCGCCGTCCTCGGCGACATTGTGCGCCATGGCGGGTCGATGCGGATCGGGCCGCTGTGCAGGCGCTCGGGTCTCACGGTCGAGGCCTGCGCCGCCGCGATCAACGAGCTCCAGGTGCGACGCTGGGTGAGAGTCCACTGGCGGCGCAGACCGCGCGCGGTCGTGCCACCCGGCCTGCCGGAGCGCTTCATGGAGGTCGACCGTGTGACCTCCACGCGCTTCGGGCGCTGGCGCTATGCGGTGACGTGGCCGACGCTATCGTGAGCTGCGTAATCGGGTCAGCACCGGCTTCGCCTGACCTTCGCCGGGGACTCGGCTGCCCTGGATGACGGGTGGAACCCGCCGCCTTTGAGCGCCGGCCCGATCCGCGCTAAAAGGCGGCCCACCGCAGCCCCCGAGCGAGGACAACGCCCCATGACCGCCATCGTCGACATCATCGGCCGCGAGATCCTGGACAGCCGCGGCAATCCTACGGTGGAGGTGGATATCCTGCTGGAGGACGGCTCGCTCGGCCGCGCCGCGGTGCCGTCCGGGGCCTCCACGGGGGCGCACGAGGCCGTCGAGCTCAGGGATGGGGACAAGCGGCGCTATCTCGGCAAGGGCGTGCGCAAGGCCGTGGACGCCGTCAACGGCGAGATCTTCGACGCGCTGTCCGGCATGGATGCCGAGGAGCAGCGGCGCATCGACGACGCCCTCCTTAAGCTCGACGGCACCCCCAACAAGGCCAGGCTCGGCGCCAACGCCATCCTGGGCGTGTCGCTGGCGGTGGCCAAGGCCGCCGCGGCGGCGCGGGAGCTGCCCCTCTACCGCTACCTGGGCGGCGTGCGGGCGCATCTGCTGCCCGTGCCGATGATGAACATCGTCAACGGCGGGGCGCATGCCGACAATCCCATCGACATCCAGGAATTCATGATCATGCCGGTGGGCGCGGCCTCCTGCGCCGATGCCATCCGCACGGGCGCCGAGGTGTTCCACACGCTGCGCAAGGCGCTGAAGGATGCCGGACATGCCACCAACGTCGGCGACGAGGGCGGCTTCGCACCCAACCTCAAGTCGGCCGAGGAGGCGCTGTCGTTCGTCGTGAAGGCGATCGAGGCGGCGGGCTACAAGGCGGGCGACGACGTGGTGCTGGCACTCGATTGCGCTGCCACCGAGTTCTACAAGGACGGCAAGTACCAGCTCGAGGGCGAGGGCAAGAGCCTCGACAGCGGGGCCATGGTGAAATACCTCGCAGGCCTCGTCGCCCGCTTCCCCATCGTCTCCATCGAGGTCGGCATGGCCGAGGACGACTGG
>DATMZP010000593.1:0-3871 GCA_035573595.1 Hyphomicrobiaceae bacterium | reverse complement strand
GTCGGGCATATCCTTCCCCGTTGACAAATGAAGAAGGATTAACTTGGCCGCCTTACTGCGGACCGCCATATTTGCGTACTCAGCCGCAAAAGAGCGGCTACAACAATCGGCAAATGCCAAGCATGGGGGAGGACGTCCCGCCGAATGGCCCGTATTCTGAGCCTGGTGCTGGCCCCGATTGGCTTCCTCCTCCTGGCACTGCAACCGCAGGTGGTTACAGCTGCGTCAGACACGCCAAAGCAGCATCATGCCCTGTCGCTCATCGGCGAGCCTCGCTACGGCCCGGATTTCAAACACTTCGCCTGGGTCAACCCCGACGCTCCCAAGGGCGGGCGGGTCCGCCAGATGAAGTTCGGCACCTTCGATTCGCTTAACCCCTACTCCATCAAGGGCAGCCCCGTCGGCGAGGTGAGGCTGGTCTACGACAGCCTGATGACGTCGAGCCCCGACGAGGCCTCGACCAGCTACGGGCTGGTGGCCGAATGGGTCACGTATCCCGACGACTTCTCCTCCGCCACCTTCCAGCTGCGCCCCGAGGCGCGCTTCAACGACGGCACGCCGATCACACCGGAGGACGTGGTCTTCTCGCTGGAGGCCCTGAAGAAGGCCTATCCTCCCTACGCCCACTACTACAAGAACGTGGTCAAGGCCGAGAAGGTGGCTGACCGGCAGGTGCGGTTCACCTTCGACGTGACCGGCAATCGCGAGCTGCCTCTGATCGTCGGCCAGCTGGTGGTGCTGCCCAAGCACTACTGGGAGGCCACGGGCAGCAACGGCGAGCCGCGCGACCTCTCCAAGATGACCCTGGAGGTGCCGCTGGGGTCCGGCCCCTACCGCGTCAAGGACGTGGATGCCGGGCGCATCCTCACCCTGGAGCGCGTCAAGGACTGGTGGGCCAAGGACCTGCCGGTCGCCAAGGGACAGTGGAATTTCGACGAGCTGAAACTCGTCTATTTCCGCGATTTCGTGCCGGGCTTCGAGTCCTTCAAGGCCGGCGAGCTCGACTACTGGCGCGAGTCGAGCGCCAAGAACTGGGCCACCCGCTACGACTTCGATGCCGTGAAACGCGGCCTCGTGGTGCGCGAGAAGATCCCGGTGATTGAGGTGGCGCCCATGCAGGCGTTCGCCATGAACATCCGCCGCCCGCAGTTCCAGGACCCGCGGGTGCGCCGGGCCTTCAACCTCGCCTTCAACTTCGAGTGGGCGAACAAGAACCTGTTCTATGACGAATACCAGCGGATCAACAGCTACTTCGACAACTCCGAATTGAAGGCGACCGGCCTGCCCCAGGGGCGCGAGCTGGAAATCCTGAACGAGGTGCGCGACCAGGTCCCGGCCGAGGTGTTCACCACCGAGTGGAAGAACCCCGTCAACGCCGGCCCCGACGAGGACGGGCGCAAGAACCTGGCGCTGGCCGCCAAGCTGATTGCGGAGGCTGGCTACAAGCTGAAGGACGGCGTGCTGACCAATGCCGCGGGCGTGCATCTCACAGCCGAGTTCCTCAACCGCCAGCCGGACTTCGAGCGCATCATCCTGCCCTACATGGGCCAGCTGCAGAAGCTCGGCATCAAGGTAAGCCTGCGCACGGTTGACACCGCGCAGTTCGAGGTGCGGGCGCGGAAATTCGACTACGACATCGTCACGGCAACGTTCAGGCAGTCGGAATCCCCCGGCAACGAGCAGCGCAACTGGTGGGGCTCGGCGGCGGCCGACCAGGAGGGCAGCTCCAACTTGATCGGCATCAAGAGCCCCGCCATCGACAAGCTGATCGAGCAGATCATCCTGGCCCAGGACCGACCCGATCTCATCGCCGCCACGCGGGCGCTCGACCGCGTGTTGCTGTGGAACAACTACGTCGTGCCGCAGTGGCACCTGCCCTTCGAACGCCTCGCCATGTGGAACCACTACGGACGGCCGGCGAAGCTGCCGGTGCGCGATCCCTCCTTTCTGCGCGTCTGGTGGTGGGATGACGCCAAGGCCAAGCGGACCACAGACACGCGCGGCTAGAGCTTTTTTCCACGCGATGCGGATCGGACGCTGCGTCCGTTACCGGCATTGAGCCTGACGGCAGGCAGCGAGGATATTCGCCGGCGGTGACTATCCCGGTGGGGGTGGCCTGTCCTTACAATTCGACCGTCGTTTTGCTGCGACGGGACGTGGATGGCCAGCGGGCGCGATGCGGCGATGGCTACCCGGCACGCCGCTGCCACCAGGCGAGCAGCGTGCCCAGGATGCCCTTCGGCATGTAGATGATGAACAGGATGAGGAGCAGGCCGTAGATCAGCTGGTCGAGGGAGAGGGCCGAGCTGCCGAGCAGGCTCTTGAGGGTCGCCGAGCCCTGGATGACGACGCGCAGCCCTTCCGCCAGCACCTGGGTGAAGACCGCACCCACGGTGGGCCCGAGCAGCACGCCGACACCGCCGGAGATCACCGCGAACACGATGTTGAGTGACAGTCCGAGGCCGGCGATGGTATCGGGGCCGATATACATCTGGTACTGCGCGAACGCCGCGCCGCCGAGGGCCGACATGCCGGCGGAGAGGGCGGTGATCTTCAGCTTCTCGCGAGTCACATCGATGCCGACGGAGGCGGCGGCGTCCTCGTCCTGGCTGGCGGCGTCCAGCGCGTAGCGGTCCATGCTGCGGTCGACGCGCAGCCAGACGTAGAGGCCGAAAAGCCAGAGGGCGAAGGCGATGTAGTAGGCGAGCACCCGGTCGGGCTCGAACTGCACGGCGTAGAGCGAGATGCCGTCGCCGTAGCGACTGGGCTGGGTGCCGAGCGAGCCGCCGGTGTAGTCGCGCAGGCCGACGATGCAGAGGCGCACGAACTCGGTGAGAGCGAGTGTCAGCAGTGCGAAGTAGTGCCCGGTGATGCGCAGGCGGAAGCAGGGGTAGCCGACGAGGAGGCCCACCAGGGTCGCCAGCACCATGCCGAGCGGAATGCCAAGCCAGGGTGTGAGGCCGAGGTAGTTCCACAGGAGGACGACGGTGTAGGCACCGATGCCGGTGAAGGCGCCGTGGCCCAGCGAGGTCAGGCCGAAGCGGCCCATCAGCGACCACGCCGTGTAGATGAAGGACCACAGCAGGATCTGGATCAACAGGTGCAGGTAGTACTTCTCGGAGCCGGGGAAGAGCACTCGTACGACGAGCGGCAGCGCGGCGACGGCCGCAAGACCCAGGATCGGGCCCAGAATCGGGCCCAGGATCGGCGCCAGCCCGAAGCGGCGGAGCTTCATCCCTTGCCCCCGAACAGGCCCTGGGGCCGGATGAAGATGGCCAGCATGAAGAACAGGAAGGCGACCGCGTAGCCCCACTCGGTATGGAAGCAGCTGGAGCCGACGGCGATGAACTGGCTGATGATGAAAGCGGCGATGAAGCCGCCGATCATGTTGCCGAGGCCGCCGAGCACGCAGATCATGAAGATCAGCGGCCCGAACTGGAGGCCGATCTGGGGATAGATGTCGTACTGCAGCACCATCAGCGCGGCGGCGAGGCCGGCGAGCGCGCCGCCGATGGCCGAGGTGACGAGGTAGAGCCTGCGGCTGTCGACGCCCATCAGCGGCATGATCTGGCGATCCTGCGCGATGGCGCGGATGGCGGTGCCGAGATAGGTGCGCCTCAGGAACAGCCACAGGGCCAGCATGGCGGCGAGCGCCACCCCGAATGTGATGATGCGCGCCACGGCGAAATTCATGTCGAAGAGGCTGACCGAGCCGAGGCGGATGCCGAGGTTGTGGAAGTCGATGCCGAAGGCCATGGTGGCGGCCGCCTGCAGGAAGAACAGCACGCCGCCCGTGACCAGGAGCTGGTTGATGGGCGGTGTGTCGAGCACCGGCCGGATGACGAGCAGGTGCAGCACCGCTCCGGCGATC
>DATMZP010000592.1:0-2155 GCA_035573595.1 Hyphomicrobiaceae bacterium | reverse complement strand
CGGCCGGTTCGGTTGCAACCCGCTTCAACACCGCAAGCCGTAGTTTGAGGCAGGAAATTTCACCATGCTCGACGACAAGGACCGCATCTTCCGCAACCTCTACGGCTTCCAGGATTGGGGGCTCGACGGGGCCAGGGCGCGCGGCGCCTGGGACAACACCAAGGCCCTGATCGACAAGGGCCACGACTGGATCATAAACGAGGTCAAAAGCTCCGGCCTGCGCGGTCGCGGCGGCGCCGGCTTCCCGACCGGCCTCAAGTGGTCGTTCATGCCCAAGAGCGACCCGCGCCCCAGCTACCTCGTCATCAACGCCGACGAGTCCGAGCCCGGCTCCTGCAAGGACCGGGAGATCATGCGGCACGACCCGCACCTGCTGATCGAGGGCGCGCTGCTGGCCTCGTTCGCGATGCGGGCGCATGCCTGCTACACCTACGTCCGCGGCGAGTTCATCCGCGAGCGCGAGCGCCTGGAGGCCGCGGTTGCACAAGCCTATGAGGCCCGGCTGATCGGCAAGAACAATGTCCACGGCTGGGACTTCGATTTCTACGTCCACCACGGCGCCGGCGCCTACATCTGCGGCGAGGAGACGGCGCTGCTGGAGAGCCTGGAGGGCCGCAAGGGCCAGCCCCGGCTCAAGCCGCCGTTCCCCGCCAACGTCGGCCTGTACGGCGCGCCCACCACGGTCAACAACGTCGAATCCATCGCCGTGGCCCCCGACATCCTGCGCCGCGGGGCCACCTGGTTCGCCGGCCTTGGCAAGCCCAACAACACCGGCACCAAGCTGTTCCAGATCTCCGGCCACGTCGAGAAGCCCTGCGTGGTGGAGGAGGAGATGGGCATCCCCCTGCGCGAGCTCCTTGAGCGCCACGCCGGCGGCGTACGCGGCGGCTGGGACAACCTGCTGGCCGTGATCCCGGGCGGCTCGTCGATGCCGGTCCTGCCGGCGTCCATCTGCCAGGATCTCGCCCTGGACTTCGACACGCTGTCGAAGCTGAAATCGGGCATGGGCACGGCCGCCGTGATCGTCATGGACAAGTCCACCGACATCATCGCCGCCATCCGCCGCATCGCCTATTTCTACAAGCATGAGAGCTGCGGCCAGTGCACTCCCTGCCGCGAAGGCACCGGCTGGATGTGGCGCGTGCTCCAGCGCATGGAGCGCGGCGAGGCCGAGAAGCGCGAGATTGATCTGCTGTGGGACGTCTCGACCAGGGTCGAGGGCCACACCATCTGCGCCCTGGGCGACGCCGCCGCCTGGCCCGTGCAGGGTCTCATCCGGCACTTCCGCGGCGAGATCGAGGCCCGCATCGACAAGCGCCAGTCGGCGCTGAAGCAGGCGGCCGAGTAGAGGGCTCCGCTGCAGGCTATCCGGATGTCGTCTTCAGGCCGACGATACCGGCGACGACCGTGGCTATGAAGACGACGCGCAGCGGCGAAGCGGGCTCGGAGAAAAAGACGATCCCGGCGATGACGGTGCCGGCAGCGCCGATCCCCGTCCAGACCGCGTAGGCCGCCCCGACGGGGAGCACTTGCAGCGCCTTCGTGAGCAGGTACACGAACAACGCCAGCAGCACGAGGGAGACCGCCGACCACAGCGGGTGGCGAAACCGTCTGCTTTCTTCATCGCCAGCGCCCAGGCGACATCGACGATGCCCGATACAGCAAGGTAGATCCAAGCCAGGGTGGTGGATGTCATCGGGGCCATCTCCTGCTCCTGCCGACGGCGCCGGAGGCACGGTGCCACCCAGGCCTGCCGGGGTGGATGGTCTGAGCCTGACGAGGTGCCTCACGAGCGCATCATGCTGCGCAGATGCGAGTCCTGGGCGTCGAGGAACCGCCGAAGACGCTGGGCGTAGTCGGCGGCCACGGCCGCGCGCACCGACGGCCGAGACGCCAGCGCGCGCCGCCACGCGGCGACCTTCGGCTTGTCCGTCAGGATGCCGAGATCGGCGATGGTGTCGAGCACGTCGAAGTAGCGGAACGCCGGGCCGAAGGCGGCGTCGACGAGGCTGAAGCGCTCGCCTGCGAAGAACGGGCCGGCGCCCAGGATCTCCTCGATGCGCACGAATTTCTGCGTCAGCGCGTGTCCCTTCGCCTCGAACAGCGCCGCATCCGGTGTCGTCTCGATGGCGTAGATGTCGGAAAGGATGGAGGA
>DATMZP010000591.1:0-2198 GCA_035573595.1 Hyphomicrobiaceae bacterium | reverse complement strand
GGCGGCCGGCGCTCGCCTTGATGATGTGGGACTTCTCGAGGGCCGTGGAGCAGACGCAGCGGCGCGGCTCGATGGTGACCTGGGACATGGAGGCCCGGGCCGGGCTGAGACGTCGAAGGACGATGCCGGGGGCCGGGGTGCCCCCAGGGTAACACGGCTGGGCCGTCGAGGTCAGCGGACGAGGTACAGGGCGGCCACGGTGCCGGCGAGGGCGAGCGCCCAGAAGAGGAGGAGGGGCCACCGCGGTGGGCCGGGCCAGACGCGGCCGGCGGTCAAGAACCACCCCCGATCCGCTCGAGGAGCGCCGGGGTGAGGCAGGCGCGGGCCTCGGCGCGCAGGCCCCGCTGGAGCAGGCGCTCGCGCGTGCGGTTTCGATCCTCTCCTCGGCTCGCATGCCGCTTCTGCTCGCTGCAGGCATCGACGTCGCGGGCATGCGCTCGATGCTTGAGCTTGCCGACTGTATCGGTGCGGTAGTCGACCACGCCGCAACCGAATCGCTGATGCGCAACGTGCAGGTCGTGCAGGATACGGGTTGGGTGACCACGACCCTGTCGGAGGTGCGTAACCGCGCAGACCTTGTCGTCGTGGTGGGCGGAGACGTGGTGGGCCGCTTTCCGCGTCTGTTCGAGCGCTGCATCGACAATCCCTCGACGCTGTTCGATGTCGCTCGGAAACCACCGGAGGTCATCTTCGTCGGCGCACAAACGAAGGCGCGCTCTGCAGATCGGCACATCGCCGTCGAGGTCTCCCGCCTGGGCGAGCTGTTTGCCGCGCTGCGCGCACTGCACGGCGGAGCCAGGCTCGACGCGGCTCGCGTTGCCGGCGTCGCCGTTGCCGATCTCGCTGCGCTGCTCGCGCGTATGCAGCAGGCGCGCTATGGGGTCATCGTCTGGGCAGCTGCGGACTTCGCGTTCCCGCATGCGGAACTGGCAATCCAAAGTCTGTGCGAGCTGGTACAAGCGCTGAACGCAACGACACGCTTTTCCGGCCTCCCTCTGGGCGGAACCGACGGCGACGTGACTGCTCATCAGGTCATCACCTGGCAGTCGGGCCTGCCTCTGCGCACGCGCTTCACCCGCACCGGGCCGGAGCACGATCCACACCGCTACTCAGCGCAACGCCTCTTGGCGGACGGTGAGGCGGACGCGCTGCTGTACGTTGCCGCTTTGGATACTGCACGAGAACCACCCGTGTCCCGCGTTCCCACCATCGTCCTGGGGCGCGCCGGCATGAAGTCCCCGGCCCGGACCGCAGTGCATATTCCGGTAGCGACGCCCGGGGTCGACCAGGCCGGGCATCTCTACCGCACCGACAATGTCGTGGCGGTGCGCGTGCGCAAGCTGGTCGAACGCGGGCTGCCAGCCGCGCACGAAGTGCTGGCCCAGATTGTCGCGCGGCTGGGGGAGGAACGAAATTGATCCGGATCAAGGGCGGAAAGGTCTACGATCCGGCGCACGGCGTCGACGCCGAGCTCCGCGACGTATATGTGCGGGATGGGCGGATCGTCCCTGCACCCGCGGCGGGCGCGCCCGGGGATGAGGAGTACGACTGCACGGGCATGGTGATCATGGCAGGCGCCATCGACCTGCATACGCACATCGGCGGGGGCAAGGTGAACATTGCGCGCACCATGCTGCCCGAGGATCATCGCGGCACCGGCGTTGGTCGCACTGCCCTGACTCGCTCGGGCAGCGGACATGCGGCGCCTTCTACCTTCAGCGCCGGCTACCGCTACGCGGAGATGGGCTACACGGCTTGTTTCGAACCGGCGATGCTCCCGTCCAACGCTCGACAGGCGCATATGGAGATGGGCGACACGCCCATCGTCGACAAGGGTGCATACGCGCTCCTGGGGAACGACGATTTTCTGTTGCGGCTGTTGGCCGGCAAATCGGATCCCGCTATGGTGCGCAACTACGTGGCGTGGACCCTGGGCGCCACCCAGGCGCTGGGAATCAAAGCGGTCAACCCGGGCGGGATCTCGGCATTCAAGTTCAACGCCCGGAAGCTGGACGTGGACGAGCCCGCGCCTCACTACGGCGTCACGCCGCGCGCCATTCTCGCTGCACTGACACGCGCGTTGCAGGAACTGGGTGTGCCGCATCCCCTGCACGTGCACGCCTCCAATCTCGGTGTGCCCGGTAACGTAGATTCCACGTTGGCGACGATGGATGCCGCAGAAGGCCGGCCCATCCATC
>DATMZP010000590.1:0-11536 GCA_035573595.1 Hyphomicrobiaceae bacterium | reverse complement strand
CGTCGCTCGACCGGTCCTCCTTGCAACAGAGCTCCTTGCACAAGAGAGCTCCTTGCAAGAGCCGCACCGCAAGAGCCGCACCGCCCACGATACGAGCCACAGCCCGGTCGCGGTTCACTCCTTAAGCGATTCGCGCCGGATCCCGGCGGCCTGCCGAGCCACGATCCTCAGCCATGTCCGATGAACAGTGGCTGACAGCCCCTGGTGTGTCATGACCTTGGCAGCTTTGTGGCTCCTGCAACTCTCTCTCCGCATTCGCGCCCAAGTAGCGCAGCGGGAGGGGCATCCCCCAACTATCGCTCGTCCATGAACTGGCCCAGCTTGCGCTCCTCCCAGTTGGCAAGGGCCTGAGAGGAGCGGCCGAGCACGGTCATGGCGTGGGCCACGATGCCGATGCCCCAGCCGAGGAGCACCCAGAGGACCCACCAGGGGCCGCCGGTCGACAGGTTGACGATGGCGAGCCCCGCCAGCACCATCGCGAAGACGAACAGGTGGACATAGAACCCCTTTAGCGCCGCCAGGCGCCGTTGGGCGCGCGCGAGCCGCTCCTCGTCGGGCGGCAGGGGCTGCAGCCCTGTCGGCTCCGGTGGCGGTGGTTTCTGGGTGGACGTCTGCATGTGCGCGTGAACCGAGGCTGCCGCTTGCTCCCTCAGGCAACGCTGGGCGCTGTGCCGGGTTCCGTGCCACGCGACCGCCGCCAGCGGTGCAGCCGGTCGAGCATCAGGTAGATGGCGGGCGTCGTGTAGAGAGTCAGCACCTGCGACACGATCAGTCCACCGATGATGGTGATGCCGAGCGGCCGGCGCAGCTCCGAGCCGGGGCCGACCGCGATGGCAAGCGGCACGGCGCCCAGGAGCGCCGCGAAGGTGGTCATCATGATGGGCCGAAAGCGGGCGATGCACGCCTCGTGGATGGCGCGGGCCGCGTCGAGGCCCCGCTCGCGCTCCGCCTCCAGGGCGAAGTCCACCAGCATGATGCCGTTCTTCTTGACGATGCCGATGAGGAGAATGATGCCGATGAAGGCGATCACCGTCAGCTCCATGCCCCACAGCCTGAGGGCCACCAGCGCTCCGAGGCCCGCGGCGGGCAGGGTGGAGATGATCGTCACCGGATGCGCGAGGCTCTCGTAGAGCACGCCGAGCACGATGTAGACGGCGAGGAGGGCGGCGACGATGAGCAGCGCCTGCTTGCCGGCCTCCTGCTCGAAGGCCTTGGCGTCGCCGGCGGCCTCGGCGCGGATGGAATCCGGCATTCTGAGCTCTGCGATGGCGCGGCGGATGGCGTCCTGGGCCTCGGCAAGCGGGAAGTCCGGCGCGACGCCGTAGTTGACGGTGACGGCCGGGAACGGCCCCTGGTGGTTCACCACCAGCGGCGCCAGGGTGCGCGTGACGGTGACCAGGCTGGAAAGCGGCACCTGCACGCCGTTGCGGCCGGGCACGTAGACGCGATTGAGGTCGGAGGGATCGCGCTGGTAGCGCGGGTCCACCTCCAGGATCACGCGGTACTGGTTGCGGTCGGTGTAGAGAACGGCCACCTGGCGCTGGGCGAAGGCGTTGTTGAGGGCGGTGTTGATGTCCTGCACCTTGACGCCGAGGCGCGCGGCGTCCTGGCGGTTGACGGAGACGGTGGCCTGCAGGCCGCCGGTCTCGCGGTCGGTGGAGACGTCCACCAGCCCCGGCACTGTCTTGAGCCTGTCCACCACCTTGGGCACCCAGGCGTAAAGGTCCTCGAAGTCCGGGCTCCAGAACGTGAACTGGTATTCGGCCCGGCCCTGCCGGCCGCCGGCGCGGACATCACGGGCGGCGAAGAAGTAGGTGGACAGGCCCTGGATGTCGGTGAGCGACAGCCGCAGCCGATTGATGACGCGCTGGGTGGTGAGCCCGTCGCGCTCCTTCAGCGGCTTGAGCGAGATGAACATGCGCCCCTGGTTGACCGAGGCGTTCCAGCCCGAGGCACCCACCGACGAGCCGACACTGGCGACGGCCGGGTCGGCGAGCACGATCTCCAGCGCCTGCTGCTGCAGCTTGGCCATGGCCTCGAACGAGATGTCGGTGTCGGCCCGGGTGGAGGCGATGACGAGACCCGTATCGTCCTGCGGGAAGTTGCCCTTCGGCGTCTTGATGTAGAGGTTCACGGTGGCGGCCACCGTGGCCACCATGACGAGGATGGTGAGGAAGCGGTGGCGCAGCGCGACGCCCAGGGTGGCGGCGTAGGCGCGGGTGGTCCAGTCCATCGCCCCCTCGACGATGCGGTCGAGCCGGGTGGCCGGCCGGCCCGGCCCACCGGCTCGATCGGGGCGCAGGAAGTGGGCGCAGATCATCGGCGTCACGGTGAGCGACACCACCGTGGAGACGGCCACGGCGAAGGCCAACGTGACCGAGAACTCGCGCATGAGGCGGCCCTGGGCGCTGGTGTTGAACAGCAGCGGGATGAAGGCGGCGAGCAGCGACACGCCGATGGCGACCACCGTGAAGCCGATCTGGCGCGCGCCTTCCAGCGCCGCCCTGAGCGCCGGCATGCCCCGCTCCAGGTTGCGGAACATGTTCTCGATCATGACGATGGCGTCGTCCACGACGAAGCCGACCGAGACGGCGAGCGCCATCAGGGTGAGGTTGTTGATCGAGAACCCGGCGGCCCACATCAGCGCGCAGGTGCCGGCGAGCGACAGGGGCACGGTGATGCCGGCGGCGATGGTGGGCGTGGGCCGGCGCAGGAACAGATAGACCACCAGCATGACGAGCGCGACCGACAGGGCGAGCGTCATCTGCATGTCGTGGACGCTGGCGCGCAGCGTGGTGGTGCGGTCGGAGAGCACCGAGATGTCGATGCCCTCGGGGATCATGCGCTGCACCGCGGGGAGGAGGGCGTGGATGCGGTCCACCGTGTCGAGGACGTTGGCGTCCGCGCTCTTGGTGACCGTGAGGAGGATCGCCGGCTGGTTGTTGAAGCTGGCGGCCGCGCGGGAGTTGCGGGTGGCCTGCATCACCTCGGCCACCGCGCCCAGCCGCACCACGTCGCCGTTCGTCGCTTTGACGGCGATCTTCTTGTAGTCCTCCACCCGCATGCCGAGCTGCGCGTTGGTCTCGATGGCGATCGCCTGCTTGGCGCCTTCGATGAAGCCGAGCGGGGCGAGCGCGTTGGCCTGGACGAGGGCGTTGCGCACCGCGTCGATGCTGAGGCCCATGGAGGAGAGCAGCATGGGATTGACGCGCACCCGCACGGCCGGCTGCTCGGCGCCGGCGGCCGTCACCTCGGCCACGCCCTCCACCTGCGAGAGGCGCTGCACGATCACGGTGTCGGCCACGTCGTAGAGCTTGTCGGGCGGCAGCGTCTTGGAGGTGAGCGCCAGGATCAGGATCGGCGCGGCGGCAGGGTTGGCCTTGCGGAACCCCGGCAGCGAGGGCATGTCGGCGGGCAGGTCGGCCATCGCCGCGTTGATGGCGGCCTGTACGTCCTGGGCGGCGCCGACGATGTTGCGCGAGGGGTTGAACTGGACCGTGATGCGGCTGGAGCCCAGCGCGTTGACGGAGGTGAGCTCGCTGACGCCGGGGATCTCGCCAAGGCGGCGCTCCAGGGGTGCGGCCACGCGCGCGGCCATGGTCTCCGGGTCGCCGCCGGGCAGGGTGGCGTTCACCCGGATGGTTGGGAATACGACCGACGGCAGGCTGGCGACCGGCAGGTTGAGGTAGGCCACGGCGCCGACGAGAAACAGGCCGATGGCCAGCAGCGTGGTGCCGATCGGCCGCTCGATGAAGGGCTGCGAGAAGCTCATGGGGCTACTCCGCCGGCCTTGGGTAGCCGGCCGCGGGGCCGGCGCCGGGCGCCGCCTCCGACGCCACGGGCGCGAGGCGCGCGCGCAGCCGCTCCATGGCCAGATAGATCACGGGCGTGGTGTAGAGCGTGAGCAGCTGGCTCAGGATCAGGCCGCCGACGATGGTGACGCCGAGCGGGTTCCTCAGCTCCGAGCCGGTGCCGGCCTCGAGCGCCAGCGGCAGCGCGCCGAAGAGGGCCGCCAGCGTGGTCATCATGATGGGACGGAAGCGGAGCAGCGAGGCTTGCACGATCGACTCGCGCGGGGAGAGGCCGCGGCTGCGCTCGGCGTCCAGCGCAAAGTCGATCATCAGAATCGCGTTCTTCTTGACGATCCCCATCAGGAGCACGATGCCGATCAGCGCCACGAAGGAGAAGTCCATCCCCATGTACATGAGGGCCAGCAGCGCGCCGATGCCGGCCGACGGGAGGGTGGTGAGAATGGTGAAGGGGTGGACGAAGCTCTCGTAGAGCACGCCCAGCACGATGTAGATGGTGATGACGGCCGCCAGGATCAGCCACGGCTGGGTGGCGAGCGAGCGGGTGAACTCGAGCGCGTCGCCCGAGAATACGCCCGTGACCGTGCCGGGCATCTCGATCTCCCGCTCGGCGGCGGCGATGGCATCGACGGCGTCGCTGAGCGAGGCGCCCGGCGCCAGGTTGAAGCTGATGGTCACCGCGGGGAACTGGTCCTGGTGCTGGATGACGAGCGGTGCGGTGCGGCGCTCGATGCTCGCCACGGAGCTGAGCGGGACCTGGGCGCCCGTGGTAGAGGGAACGTAGACGCGCGACAGGGCGGCGGGGTCGCTCTGGTACTGGTCCATGGCCTCCAGCACCACGCGGTACTGGTTGGCCTGGGCGTAGATGGTGGAGATCTGGCGCTGGCCGAAGGCGTCGTTGAGGGCGTCGTTGACGGCCTGCATGGAGACGGCGAGGCGGCCGGCCGTCTCCCGGTCCACCTTGACGAAGGCGCGCAACCCGCCGTCCTGGGCCTCGGACACGACCTCGCGCAGCACCGGGGCGCTGCGCAGCTTGTCGACGAGGCGCGCCGACCAGCGCGAGACCTCCTTGGTGCTGGCCCCGACCAAGGTGTACTGGAACTGGGCGCGGCTGGCGCGGGTGGAAATCTGCACGTCCTGCACCGGCTGGAAGTAGACCGTCATGCCCGGCACCCCGGCGACGGCGCTCTGCAGGCGCGTGATGATCTGGGAGACGTGGGTGGTACGCTGACTGCGGGGGTTCAGCGTGATCTTCAGGTTCCCGGTATTGGGCGTGGGGTTGAGGGCGCTGACGCCCACCACCGAGACCACGCCATCCACGTCGGCATCCTTGCGGATCTTGTCCGCGATGTCGTTCTGCAGCCGCGTCATCTCGGCGAAGGAGACCTCGGGACCGGCCTCCATCACGGCCGTGATAAGCCCCGTGTCCTGTAAGGGCAGGAAGCCCTTCGGGACGGCCATGTAAAGCCCGACCGTCAGCAGAAGAGTGGCAAACGTCACAACGAGCGTGGCCCGCTCGTGCCGCAGCACCCACAGGAGGGTCGCGTGGTAGCCGCGCACCACGAGGCCCATGGCGCCGTCGAAGAAGCGGGCGAGGAGACCGGGCCTCTCCTCCCCCCGGTGGCGCAGCAGGCGGGAGCAGAGCATCGGAGTGAGGGTGAGCGAGACGATGGCCGAGATGACGACGGCGATGGAGAGGGTGAGGGCGAACTCGCGGAACATGCGGCCGACGAGGCCGCTCATGAAGAGGAGCGGGATGAAGACGGCGATCAGGGAGAATGTCAGCGATATGACGGTGAAGCCGATCTCGCGCGCCCCCTTCAGCGCCGCCTGCATCGGGGTCTCGCCCTTCTCCATGTGGCGGACGATGTTCTCGATCATGACGATGGCGTCGTCCACCACGAAGCCGGTACCGATGGTGAGGGCCATCAGGGAGAGGTTGTCGAGCGAGAAGTCGGCGAACCACATCACGCCGAAGGTGGCGATCAGCGATACCGGCAGCGTGATGCCGGCGATGATGGTGGCGCGGATGGTGCGCAGGAACAGCAGCACCACCAGCACCACCAGGGCGACGCTCAGGACGAGCGTGAACTGCACGTCGTGCACCGAGGCGCGGATGGTGCCGGTGCGGTCGCTGACGATGGTGAGCTTGATGCCCGTCGGCATGGAGCGCTCGATACGTGGCAGCTCGGCCTTGATGCGCTGCACCGTCTCGATCACGTTGGCGCCGGGCTGACGGTGCACGTCGAGCACGACGGCGGGCACGTCCTGGAACCAGCCTCCGACCTTGCTGTTCTCCAGCCCGTCCACCACCTGGGCCACATCCTGCAGCAGCACCGGCGCGTTGTTTCGATACGCGACGATCACCTCCTTGTAGGCCGCGGCATTGGTGATCTGGTCGTTGGAGGAGATGGTGTAGAACTGGTACTTGCCGTCCAGCGAGCCCTTGGGTCCCGACTGGTTGGCGGCGGCGACGGCCGTGCGCAGGTCGGCCATGCTGAGCCCGTAGGAGGCGAGCCGGGCGATGTCGGCCTGGATGCGCACTGCCGGCTTGATGCCGCCCTGCACCGAGACGTGGCCGACGCCCGATACCGAGGCGAGTCGCTGCGCCATCAGAGTGTCGGCGAGGTCGGAGAGCGCGCGCAGCGGGACGGTCTCCGAGGTGAGCGCGAGCGTGATGATCGGCGCGTCCGCGGGGTTCAGCTTGGCGTAGGTGGGCGGATAGGGCAGCGTGCGCGGCAGAGTCGAGCCGGCGGCGTTGATGGCGGCCTGCACGTCCTGAGCGGCGGCGTCGATGTCGCGGTTGAGGTTGAACTGGAGCGTGATCTGGCTGATGCCGTAGGACGACGTGGACGTCATCGAGGCGAGCGCCGGGATCTGCCCAAGATTGCGCTCCAGCGGTGCCGTCACGAGGTTCGCCATGGTCTCGGGATTGGCGCCAGGCAGCTGGGTCGTCACCTGGATGGTGGGGAAGTCCACCTGCGGCAGCGACGAGATGGGCAGCCACCAGTAGCCGAGCAGCCCGCCCAGCGTAACCGCCAGCGTGAGCAGGGCGGTCGCGATCGGCCGCGCGATGAAAGGCCCGGAAACGCTCATGTGACGCTCATAGGGGCGTTTTGCTTGGGGGGCTGTCTGGGGGGCACTCGTTTGGGGCGTTGCGGCGCTGATCCGAGGCTCATTCCTTGCGGGCGCCTTCCGCTTTGCGCACCGCGCCCGGGCGGCTGTTGTCGCCGCCCTCAATCATCTTCTGAGCCGCGGCCTTGCACTCCTCGGAGAGCTGCGCGGCGCTGGCCTGCAGGCAGGCCCGGATGGCTCCCCGGCTGCGCTCGACATTGGCGCAGTGTTTCTCGATGTCGCCGGCGCAGGCGGTCCTGAAGCTGGCGGCGCGCGCCCCGCCCTTGGTGGCGGCCGTCGGCGTCTCGGAAGCCGTCGGCGACTCGGCGGCGGGCGCCGGCTCGTCGGGCGCCGAGACGGAGACGCTGGCGCCGTCCTTGAGGCGCGAGAAGCCGGTGGTGACGACCCGGTCGCCGGCGGCGATGCCGCGCCCGATCACCGCCTGCATCTCGGACTGGTGGGCCACCGTGACCGGCCGGAGGCTCACCCGGTCGTCGGCCCCCACAACGTAGGCGAAGGTGCCGTTCGGCCCCCGCTGCACCGCCGGTGTGGGGATCACAACCACCTGCTGCAGCGTATCGATAAGCAGCCGGATGTTGGCGAACTGTCCGGGCCACAGCTGCAGGTTGGCGTTGGGAAACTCCGCCTTCATCCTGACCGTGCCGGTGGTCGGATCGACCTGGTTGTCCACTACCTGCAGCGTACCCCGGTCGAGCGTGGACGTGCCGTCGGAGTCGAGCGCCTCAACCGCCAGCACGCCTTTGGCCTGGGCCTTCTGCACCTGGGCCAGCTGCTGCTGCGGCAGGGTGAACAGGACGCTGACCGGGCGTAGCTCGGTGATGACGACGATGCCCTGGCTGGCGTCGGAGCCGCGCACCAGGTTGCCCTCGTCGACCATGCGGATGCCGGTGCGGCCGTCGATAGGGGCGACGATGGTGGTGTAGGCGAGGTACGCCTGGGCGTTGGCGATGGCCGCCTCGTCGAGCTTGATCTGCGCCACGAGCTTGTCGACCAGCGCAAGTTGCGTGTCGATGCTCTTCTGGGAGACGATATCGGCGCCGAGCTTGGCGTAGCGGTCGAAATCGCGGCGGGCGTTGGCGAGATCGGCCTCGTCGAGCAGCTTCTTTGCGTTGGCCTGGTCGAGCTGGGCCTGGTAGGTGGAAGGATCAATCCTGGCCAGCACGTCGCCGCGCTTGACCTCCCGCCCCTCCTTGAAATTGATGCTCAGGATGCGCCCGTCCACCTGCGCTCGCACGGTGACGGTGTTGCGCGCCTTGGCCGTGCCGACGCCTTCCAGGTAGATCGGCACATCGCCGATCCGCGCCGGCACCGCGGTGACCGGGGTCGGCTCGTTGCCGAACGCCTTGGCGGCGCGGCGTCCGCCGAACTGCTTCTGCACGGAGGGCAGCGACGAGGCGTAGATGACGACGCCCGCGAGGCCCGCCAGCAGGGCCAGCGCAACCAGCCGTTTCAAGAGCCTCATCATGAGCGACCCTCCCGCGGCAGGGCGCTCGGTCGCGACGTGCTTCTGCATTGTTGTCTGGGACCCCTGCCTGGTGGATCGGCGGCCGGCAGCACCTTGGCGCACCCCGCAGCCTGGCAGATGAACGCGGCGGCGGTGTGTGAACCGTCGGATGAGGCTGGGGATGAACGCCCGTTCACGCTGAATCCCCCCGGCAATCGTCGAATTCCTACGATGAAAAGCGTTGCGCTGACGATACCGGTTATGGCTCCGATGCGCCAGCGCAACTCGACGATCCACCCTGCGAGGGCCGTTGGCCGTGACTTAGGCGAGCACCTGCCACGGCTGCCACCGCCGAAGCCGCCTCAGTCCTTGCCTTTCGACCCGGCGGCTTCCCGCTGCACACGCGCGGCGCGGCACCCGTCCGAGAGGTCGGCTTGATGTGCCTGGAGACAGGCTCGCCTCTCGCCCTTGCCACGCTCGATATTGGGGCAGAATTTCTGCACGTCCACTGCGCAGGCGACCCGGACTTTCCCACGCGCCTCCGTGACCTGCGGAGAAGCCGGTGGTGCAACCGGCGCCTGGGCCAAAGCCGCCGCGGGCAGCAGCAGGAGCACCAAAGCCGCAACGCGCGTATGGGTCATCATGCTTCAGACTCCTTTTGCTGTGGCATTTGGAAGCGACCGAACGAAACGCGGCGCCGGAGCCGACCCGTCGCTCCGAGGGCAAAAAAAGAGGGCCGCTGTGGCCCTCTCGCCGATCGCAACACTGAAGTCCGCATCCTGTGCGATGCGTCCTCAGCTTTGGAGTCCTTCCACGCACACCGTCGCTTGGCCGCGGAAATTCAGGCGCTTCGCATACACCATCTCGACCTGCTGGATAGCGCGTTCCCGTCCTCTCAGATCGAGCGGCCGGGTGCGTGTTCCCTGGCGGATCAGGGAGCGCACGGGAATATCGTCCGGAGCCCCGTTGGCGTAGACCACCTTCAGGTCGAGCATCTCGACGTCGTTGCCCCTGGCGAGCAGGCGGATGGCCTTGAAGCGACCTTCGCGCCGGCCCACGCGGATCGAGTCGCTATCGACCCCGAGGAAGTTCACCTGCTTGCAGCCGAGCTCCACCCACATGTCATCGCGATCGCGCCGCTGGGCCTGAGCATCGGTCGCAACAACCCCGGCGCAGACGAGCGCAGCGGCAATCGCGGCAAGACTTCGCATGTTTTCACCTCCTGCCTTTTGCAGTGACGGATGCTGGAACGCGATGGAATGCCCAGATCCGTCATAAGTTCCGTCTCGCGCGCATTGTCGCAGACGCGAAAGGGCCGCTTTTCGGCGGCCCCCTCGGAAAAATCCGGGTCTGCGCCCAGCTTGCGCCGGGCACCCCGATCTACTGCAGACCTTCGACGCAAACCGTCGCCTGGCCCTTGAAGTTGGGAATGGTGAGGTAGGTCAGCTCGACGCGGTTGATCACGCGCTCCCAGCCCTTCAAGTCGAGCGGCCGGGTGCGGTCGCCTTGCCGGATCACGGCGCGGACCGGAATGTGGTCGGGCGCACCGTTGCCGTAGACGACATTGAGGTCGAGAATGTTGATGTCGGCGCCCCGCACGCCGAGGCGGATCGACTTGAAGCGGCCCTCGCGGCGGCCGACGCGGATAACGTCACGATCGACCCCGAACAGCGAGACGCGCTGGCAGCCGAGCTCGACCCATTCGCGTCCAACGCCAGGTCCCGGGCCCGCGCCTGGACCGGGGCCTGGGCCGATCGGGGGAAGCACGCCGGGTCCCCCGGAGCGGGCCGGCACGCCGTAGACCTTCATGATGGCGCGGCCTTCGAAGCTCGGGCGCGAGCGGTAGATCATCTCAATGCGCTGTATGTACTTGCGGTCGCCGCGCAGATCGATGGGCTGGTCCTGGCCTTCCCGGATCAGCCTGTCGACGGGGAAATCCTCGAAATAGCCGTTTATGTAGACGAGCCGCACCGACATCAGATGGATGTCGCTGCGCTCTGCGATCAGGTGCAGGCGCCGGAAGGCGCGATCCCGGTACCAGTCGGCGGGGTGGTTGATGACGATGGCGTCGCGGTCGACCCGGAAGCCCACGGCCTTCTCGCCCAGCAGCTCCCACCCCTCTCTGTCCCAGCGCTGAGCGAGCGCTTGCCCGCTCAATACGCCCGCCAGCACCAGCGCAGCCGCAAGTGCTGACAACCTTCTCCAAGGCATCTCAAAGTCTCCCATGTGTGGAGGTAATAAAATCCTTCCCCGAGGATCGGCGCGAAGCCATCGGTCCTCATCGCGGCGCGATGATGGCCGCGCCGTGCTCTATTCATGACTTGCGCTGATTGTTGCGCTTGTGCGCGAAATGCTGCGCCGCAACTCTCGCCCGGCGGGCAGTCTTGAAGCAGACGGCAAGGCGCAAACGTGGCGAAAATCGCCCTCCGGTTGCAGCGCCAGGGGGGCTCACCGGGTGTCACCGCTGGGTGTCAACCTTGGGCGTCAGTATTTGACGGAGCACCCGTAGGGTCGCGTCGAGGCCACCGCGACGGGGCGTCCGGCGGTCATCGCGTCCAGCGCTTCGCGGACGTAGTTGCGAGCGCCCTTGACGCTCCCAGGGTTGGCGGTGGGCCTGTCGTCGATGGCGCCCATGTAGATGAGGGTGCCGGCGCCGTCGATGACGAACATGTGGGGCGTGGTCCGGGCGTCGTAGAGCCGGCCGAGCTGGCCCTTGGAGTCGAGCAGCACCGCCGTCGGCCTGGCGTTGCGGGTGGCGGTGAGCCGGTCGGCTTCCGCTCCCTCGACATAGCCCTGCTCACCTTGGCGGGAGGAGATCACGGTGAGCCAGGCGGTGCCCGAGGCGGTGGTCGCGGCCTGCAGGGCCTGCATGTTGCCGGTGGCGTAGTGCTTCGCCGTGTAGGGGCACTCGTGGTTGGTCCACTCGATGATGACGGTCCTGCCCCGGTATGCGGCCAGCGTGTGCTGTGCGCCCTTGGAGTCGGTGGCGGTGAAATCGGGCGCTGGCCTTCCTGTCTGCACCGCGGCCCCCGCGGGAGCGTTCGCAGCGATCAGGCTGGAGGTTGCGGCCGAGGCCGCCAAAACGGTCAGCGCCTGGCGTCGCGTAACGGTCATTTGGCATCCTCGCTGGCGGGCACGATGCAGGCGG
>DATMZP010000589.1:0-2007 GCA_035573595.1 Hyphomicrobiaceae bacterium | reverse complement strand
GCGGCGTCCTTGATGAGCACGCCGCCGGGCACCGGGACGAGCGAGCCGCCGACGGCGTGGGTAGCCGCCGCCAGGAAATACGGCCGCTCCGCCGCCATGGCTGCGAGCCGGCGCGAGCCCACGCCCATGGCCAGCACGCCGTTGGCCTTGCCGATGGCGATCTCGGCCCGCTTGAGGCTGGTGCCATCCTCCGCCGCCAGCGCCCTGAGCGCGCCGCGCGCATCGAGCACCACCACCGCCAGCGGCTTCATGCTGCGCTGCCGCGCGGCGGTGAGCGCCGTGGCGACAATCTTCTGGGCCTCATCGAGCTTCATGCGGTCCTCCTGTGACGGTGTCGGATGGTGTCGTCGGATGGTGTCAGACCCTCTGGGTCTGGCACCTGACTACGAACGGCACGCGGCGGCTTTCCGTCTCGGCCGGGCGCTGCGCGCAATCTGCGTAGGCTGCACCAGCACCTCGGCTGGAATGCCGAGCTCGGCGTGCAGTCGGCGGATCATCGGGAGCGTCAGCCTGCGCTTGCGGCTCAAGATCTCAGCGACCCGTGTGGGACCACCGATCAGACGCTCCAGGTCCCTGCGCGTGAGCCCCTGCTGCTCCATGCGAAACTTGACGGCCTCGATCGGGTCCGGCGGACCCATGGGCATAGGATGGTGCTCGTCCTCGTAGGCTTCCACGAGGGTAATGAGCACGTCGAGCCGGTCCCCCTTCGGCGAACCGCTCCTCTCACCCCAAAGGCGCTCGACCTCACGGAGGGCCTCATCGTAGTCCGCCTCTGAGCGGATCGGCTTCAGGTCAGTCGCCATGCTCGATCTCTGTCACGTCGATCTTGTCGTAGTCCCTGTGGGTGCCGATCCATTTGATCCAGAGTGCGCCTTTCTCGAAGTCGACCGCAACCACGAGCCTGTAGGCGTTGCCCTTGATATTGAACACGATGCGCTCCGCGGTGACAATGCTCGCTGTCGCGAAAGAGCGCTTTATGTCGGCGGCGTTTCGCCAGAGTGCCTTGCTCACCTCGCGGTACCAGGCATCCAGTGCGGCGCCGACCGCCCGCTGATCCCCTGTCCGGCGAGAGAAGCAACGAACTTCCGAAGCGTGCGCCGGGCAATGATCCGCATGCTACATGTTAGCATTCCTCCGTATCGCCGCACAACGGACGCGCGTCGAGCGACGTCGGATCTCTGACCCGGAGGAGCTGACGCCCGCTGCGCATAACGTCCTGCATGGCCTTGACAGCCGGTGGCCTGGATGGTCCGTCGCGGCATGCTACCAAAAGTTGTCGACCGGTTAGACGCAATTCTTGCCATGAGGTCTCGGGCACCGATGCCGCCGCGCGCCGCACCGAGGAGACGCGAGCCCAGCTGGTCGGAGCGGGGCTCGGCGGCGGTCGACCTGGGCGACCTGGAGGTCGCCAGGGCCTGCTTCGCCGAGGCGGTGCGGACGGAACGCGGCGAGCCCATGCACCGCTACCATCTGGCCGTGGTTCAGGAGGCCCTGGGCGAGCTGGCCGCCGCCGGGGCGAGCCTCACCGAGGCGCTACGCCTCGATCTGAAGATGGCGGATGCGGCGCGGCGGCTGTCGCTGCTGGCCGGCCGCTGCGACCTTCCCGGAGACGCGCCGCTCGACCCTGCCGGGCTGAAGGCGGCGCTCGCCCACGATACGGTGGACCGGGAGCTGATCGCGGAGGCGGCGATGCGTCATCTGGCCGGCTCCGGGGCGCTTGCAGCCGCGCTCGCCGCGGGCCGCCGCGAAGGCTGGCTCGCAGCCGCGCGCTCACTCTGCCTCGGAAAGACAGCGCCGTTGCTCAGGAACGATCTCTTCCTGGAGGTGCTGCGCACGGGCGCGTTTCGCAATCCGGAGATCGAGCGGCTCCTCACGGCGCTGCGCCGGGTGCTCCTGCTGGAGCTTGCGGGGCAGCGCCTGGAGGAGCGCGCGCTGTTCGATTTCGCCCTGGCGCTGGCGCAGCAATGCCAGATCAACGAGCACGTCTGGACCCTATGCGGCGAGGAG
>DATMZP010000588.1:0-12150 GCA_035573595.1 Hyphomicrobiaceae bacterium | reverse complement strand
GCCGCCGCCACGGCCTCCTCCAGCGACAGCGCCCCTCTCAGGTGCGCCGCCAGCCAGGGCACCCCGTGCGCCCGCATGATCGGAAGCTCCGCGGAGAGCCCGGCGGCCACCAGCGCCCGCACCTCATCGAGCGCGCCGGCGGCCAGCATGGCGTCGAAGCGGGCGTCGATGGCGGCCCCGTGCCCCTGCCGCTCCGGCAGCAGCAGGAGCCGCACCGTCTCGGCCTCATTCAGCACCGGCCGGCCCGGCTGGCGCTGCCACTCCGCCAGCGACCGGCCGGTGCCCTCCAGAACCTCCAGCGCGCGGACGATCCGCTGGGTGTCGGTCGGCATCAGCCGCGCCGCCATCTCCGGGTCGCGCCCCGACAGGAGCGCATGCAACTCGACCGCCGGCCGCCGCGCCGCCTCGGCCCGCCAGAAGGCCCGCACGTGCGGGTCGGTCGCCGGGATCGGCGACAGGCCCTGCAGCAGCGCCCTGAAATAGAGGCCGGTGCCCCCGACCACGATCGGCACCCGCCCCGCCGCCCGCGTCTCGGCGATGGCCCGCGCCGCGTCCGCGGCGTAGCGCCCGGCCGAATAGGCCTCCGCCCCGCCGGTGAAGCCGTAGAGCAGATGCGGCGCCCGCGCCTCGTCCTCAGCCGTCGGCCGCGCGGTCAGGATCCGCAGCTCGCGGTAGACCTGCATGCTGTCGGCGTTGATGACGGTCCCGCCGACCCGCTCCGCCAGGGCCAGGGCCAGCCCCGACTTGCCGCTGGCCGTCGGCCCGGCGATCAGGATGGGTCGGAGCTGGGTCATGGTTCGGCGATGGTGTCAGCGACGGTGTCAGACCCTCCGGGTCTGACACCGTTGCAGGATCTCAGAGTTTGGCTCGATGGCCTACTATGGCGTCTTCTATAGCTCACAACGGCATTGCAGTAGGCTGCTCAGGTCTGCAGGGCGCCGAGCTTGCGGTGAATAGCCTCGCTGCAGCATCCGGGCAATGGTGCGAGACCCGGAGGGTCTGACACCTCGCCTAACCCCTCCCCGGCCCCGCCGGCACCGACAGGTCATAGCGCTTAGCCAGCAGCCGATAGAGCCACTCGCGCTCCACCTCGGTGGCCGCGCCCGCGAGGTCGAGGCGCTGCGCACCGGCATCCACCGTGAGACGGTTGCCGCCGTCGGTCTCCCTCAGCCGCAGCGACTGCAGGGTGTGCCGGTCCAGCTCCAGCCGCGCCCGCTTGGGGAACATCGAGCGCCAGGCGTCGCGGCGGGACTGGGCGTCGCCGTGGTAGCCATAATTGAACCAGAACGGCGCGATGCCGGAGTCGTAGGCAATCCCGCCCCCCTGCAGCCGGAGCGACTCGGACACCGACGGGCGGAAGATCCGGTAGACCCAGGACACCGCCATGGCGCCGCCGGCCGTCCAGGCGATGAGCCAGAAGACGAGGAACGCCGTCGCCTTGCCGGACGCCAAAGCCGAGAACGCACTGGCGAACCCGGCGGTCCATCCGCCGAGCCAGGCAAGGATGAACAGGCCTGCGGCATAGCGCATCCATCCGCCCCCCTCGTGGTGCCCCTCGTGAGGAATGAGGAGGAGCGTATCGGCGCCGTCCGGCACCACCGTCATCCTGGAGCCTCTCGGCAGCTCGGGAATCACGGGCGCCCCCCGATCGAGCAAGGCCCGCGCGGCACCATCGCGGCGGGGCAACGCTCATTGTAGGGCGAATTGTGCCGCGACCGAGACATGCGACGCCTCGACCACCGCGAGCACAGCCGTCCCGATAGAGGCGCGGCCCCGTAGGGTGCGCTAGCGCGAAGCGCGTAACGCACCGATCCGCTGCGCGACTGTCATTGCAAAGGCTGAATTGCTAAGGTCCGATTCCTTGGGGAGGGGTTGCACTTGGCCGACAAGCTCATCAAGATTGTCGAGGACTATTTCACCGAGTTGCGCGATGCGTACCGCACCGGCGCTGGCACGGGCGAGCGCACCTATTACCCGGCCGTCAACAACCTGCTGAACGCAATCGGCACGGATTTGAAGCCGCGCGTGCACTGCATCTCCGACGTTGCCAATACCCCTCACAACCCATGTTGGGTTTAACCCGCTTTCGGTTTACGCACTCTTCGCTGCGCCAGGGGAATCAGGTGAAGTCGATCTTCACGAGCGAGTACAGCTTCGTCCTTGAGAGGCTAATATCCGCTCGCAAGACGGCGGGCCTCACACAGAGCCAGCTTGCGCAGAAGCTTGGCAAGCCTCAGTCATTCGTCTCTATGATCGAGCGCCATGAGCGCCGCTTGGACGTGGTTGAGTTCGTCATCATGTGCAAGGCGCTCGACGTCGCGCCGCAGGAAATACTTGCGAACCTTGAGGCTCGATTGCGGGCAGCAACGAAGGTCCGCGACAAGCGGTGAGCGGGACAACACCATGAGTGGGGCACAGCCGAAGCCTACAACGCCGGACTCGAAGTGGGAGCACTACAAACTTTGGGAGGCTGTCCGGTCCGCTATCTTCGCGCTTCCATCGCGCTTCGAGTCTGATCTCGTCATATCGGGCGTGCTCGCGCCAGACCTGTTCGCTTTCAATTCGTCTCTGGCCGCCACAATTGAAGAACAGGTCGTTGCGGCCCTAAACCGCGTGCGCGAGACGTGGGACCCAAAGAACGCTTACGCTCTCTATCAATTCGAGCGCCAGCCCCAGACCTTCCCAGACGTGATCTTAAAGGCTCAGAACCCTGACCTGAAGCCACAAATCCTCATGGGGATCGAGCTGAAGGGCTGGTACGTGCTCGCCAAGGAGGCCGAGCCAAGCTTCCGCTACACGGTTTCGCCAGCTGTTTGTGCGGACGCGGACTTGCTCGCCGTAGTTCCTTGGGCGCTATCTCGTGTGGTCTCCGGATCACCAAAGGTCTTTACTCCCCTCGTCATGGGAGCGCGGCACGCCGCTGAGATGCGGAATTACTATTGGATCGAGGAGCGCAAGACCGCAGGTAACCCCAAAATAGTACCTTCTGCAGTGAAAGAGCACTACCCTAAGAAAAGCGATCAAATATCTGATGAAGCTGAGGACGATAAGGGCGGCAATTTTGGTCGTGTCGCCCGCACGAGCATCATGGATACCTATACCAATGAGATCATGGCCGAGCGGCTGTTGGGTATCGTTATCGGTGAGTGGCAGAAGTTTCTAAAGAAGTTCAAGTAGCTCTTGGCTTCCTAGCGCAATGCTTTGGTGCCACGACTGACGCAAACTCCTTTCTGAGCCGCTCCAACGCGAAGTGAAAATACGTCGGGTCGATCTCCGCGCCGAAGGCGCGCCGCCCAAGTCGTGCCGCCGCGATACTGCCCGTGAACAAACCGCCAAAAGGTTCCCACAGTACATCGTCCGTGTCTGATGAAGCTTCGATGATGCGGCTCATCAGATCGAGGGGCTTTTGGTTGAGGTGGATAGCCTTGCCCGAGCCCCCGTTGAGCTTGAACCGCTCGTCTCCGCGCAGCGCGGGGCGATCCCACACATTCATCACACCGTGCGGGCAATGAAACTTGGACCGCATACGCGCCCATTCTTCCGCCGTCGCGGGCCGCTTTCCGTCGATCGAATAGTAGGGCCTGCCCTGCGGCTCGCCGTGCTTGTTTGCGTACTCCTGCAACCGCTCGAACATATCGGGCGGCGGATAGTACCAGAGATGCCCCTGATCGAAATACTTGCGCACAGCAGCATCCTTGACGCCACACGCTTCATTCGCCTTGCGAATAGCGAGGCCGCTGCGCACCCACTCCGCGCGTAGCCAGTGCTTAAGTAATTGCCGGTTAATCCGGGCCTCGAAAACGTATTGTACGCAAACCTCGGACACGACAGGGAAGCGCCGGATCTTCGTCGTGTTTACATTGCCTGCAACGTGGCCCTTGCCCTTGTTCCAGATGTTCGCGTTCATGTAACGCCAGCCGTACCGCTCCAACACTGGATGCAGGGCAGCCCAACCGATCTCGGAATTCCAGAACCAGAGGGTCGTCTGCGCCGTGGCTCGCTTCGACCAAGCCGCGATGTGCGGCTCGTACCACTGCGGCAAGTCGAGATGGTCGGAAGTGTCGCCCTCGAAGCCCAGAACCCCATACCCGCCATCGGATACGATGACGGTGGGCGTGGGCCAGTTTTGGCATAGTTCCGCGCTGTCCCCTAGCGCCACACTGATCTGGTCGTTCCACCACCACGTAAGCTCGGGTCTCAACGTTTCTTTGACGGCACGGCCCCGCCCAACAGTACTCGTGGGCGTCGGGCGAGCTTTGAGCGCAAGCGTGGACATTTTAGCACCGGTGCTGCTGCCAGTAAGGAACCGTGACCCATTTTGGGTTTCTGACAAGTAACCCTACGGCCACATCCACAGAACGTAAGTCTTCGCCGGTCCCAGTGAGAGCGCCCACACCGACGCCGAGCGAGCCGCCCTCGAGTTCGAGACTGAGCTGGCCCGGCTCGACGCCGCGGCGTAGGGCGACATACGAATCGCGACATCGCACGGAGCCGGGCTATCCCGACCGGTCCTACGCCACAACGCCATCCGCCGGATGGAACCGCCGCACCGCCACAAAACCCAGCACAAGAAACAGCACCAGCACCGCACCCTGCGCGAGGGCGAACGGCGGCTCGGATTGGGTCGGGGCCAGGGGCTGCAGGAAGGCCAGCTTCTGGAATGCCTGCACGACGCCGACGAAGACGTTGAAATAGAGCGCGGCCAGCGCGGTGAAGACGTAGACCCAGCGCCACGGTCCCGCGAGCCGGAAGACGTAGAGCCCGAGTAGCGCGAGCCCTAGCAGCACCAGCGAGATGGCGCCGACGACGAGGCCCGGCGTCACGCCGTTGATGGGGAACATGAAGCCCGTGACGCTGGTCAGGATCGTGGTGGCCAGAAACAGCGCGGTCCAGCCGGGGAGCCGCTGCGAGCCCAGCATCCCATAGAGAACGACGAAGCCCGACGCGATCCCGATGAGGCTGATGACGACGTGCAGCGTCGTGAAGGCCGACAGCGACAATCCCAAGGTCATGGCACCCCTCTCTTCACACCCCATCCAGGGTCGACGATAACACGCCGGCCGGCGAACGCGGCAGTCTGTCATGCCCGCGTTTTGCCTCAGGTCCGGCTATGCTCGACGGCTGTGTCCCGCCCATCGCGCTCCCAGAGGAAACGAGCATGACCGAAGAGATGCAATACGCCGTCCTGCACGAGTTGGTGGAGCCGGCCCGGCGCAACCTCCCGCGCGGGACGTGGGACTACCTGATGGGCGGCGCCGAGACCGAGACCACGCAGGAGCGCAACCGCGTGGCGCTCGACTCGCTCGCCTTCCGCCCCCGCGTGCTGCGCGACGTGGAGAAGGTGGATGCGGGCGGCAAGGTGCTGGGCCACAGCCTCAGCCTGCCCGTGATCCTGGCGCCGATCGGCTCCCTGCAGGACATGACGGCCGGCGGGGGCGCCACCGCCACCCGGGCCGCGGCTAAGTTCGGCGCCATCCACATGCTGAGCTCGGCCTGCCTGCCGGCCCTGGAGGAGGTGGCCGCCGCGGCGCCCGAGCATCCCAAGATCTTCCAGCTCTACATCCGCGGCGACAACGCCTGGGTGGAGGACCACATCTCCCGCGCCGCCGCCAGCGGCTACGTCGCGTTGGCCCTCACCATCGACCTCGACCACTACGGCCGGCGCGAGCGCGACCTCGCCAAGCGCTTCGAGACCACCTCGCGCCGCACCCGCCCCAGCGACTACTACCAGGCCCGTTTCTCCTGGGCCGACGTGGACCGGCTCAAGGCCAAGTACAAGCTCCCGTTCATCCTCAAGGGCATCGCCACCGCCGAGGACGCCCGCATCGCACTGGAGCACGGCATCGAGGGCATCTACCTGTCGAACCACGGCGGTCGCCAGCTCGACCACGGCAAGGGCGGCATCGCCGTGCTGCCCGAGGTGGTGGAGGCGGTGGCCGGCCGCGCCGAGGTCTACGTGGACGGCGGCTTCATGCGCGGGGCCGACATCGTCAAGGCGATGGCGCTGGGCGCCACCGCAGTGGGGCTGGGCCGCCTGCAGGGTCTGGCACTCTCCGCCGGCGGCGAGCCCGCCCTGGTGCGAGCGCTCACGATCCTGCAGGACGAGGCGACCCGCACGCTGGGCCTCCTCGGCGTCACCTCGTTCGCCGAGCTGAACCCCGGCTACGTGGCCCCCGTCGCGCCCATCGCGCGCTCAAGCTGGCTCGACAGCGCCTTCCCGCTGCTGAAGGAAGGCTATTGATGCCGTTCATGTCGGTATCTGGAAGCGCTCTCTCAGCGAGCGTCGAAGGACCTTCCCGTACGCATTCTTCGGCAGCTCATCGAGAAAGATGATGCGCTTGGGCTTCTTGAAGCTCGCGAGCCGTTCGCGACAGAAGGCAAGCACCGCGGCTTCGTTCAGGTCCGCGCTGTCCCTCACGATGGCAACTGCGACGCTCTCGCCCCATTCCGGATCCGGCAGGCCGAAGGCGATCACCTCGCGCACCGCGGGATGGGCGGCGATAACGTCCTCCACCTCCTTCGGATAGATGTTGGTACCGCCGCTGATGATGGTATCGTGGCGCCGGTCGAGCACCCGCAGCCGGCCGCCGCTGTCGAAATGCCCGATATCGCCGGTATGGAGCCAGCCGCCACGCAGGGTCGCCTCCGTCGCGAGCGGGTTGCGCCAATAGCCCTTCATCACCACGTCGCCGCGCACGCAGATCTCGCCGTCTGCCCCCGACGGCAGCGGCTGGTCGTTCTCGTCGACGATGCGGACCTCGACGCCGGCGCGGACGTATCCGGCCGAAAGCAGCGTCTCGTCGTCGGCATTCGCGTGGTCCGGACCGGGCAGGTAGGAGATCGTCATCGGCGCCTCGCCCTGGCCGTAGAGCTGGTGGAAGATCGGCCCGAAGCGCTGCACCGCGGCCTTGATGTGCTCCAGATGAACCGTGGCGCCGCCGTAGATGACGCTCCGCAGCGAGCCGATATCGTCTCGCAGCCGGGCATCGAGCAGGCGCACGATCATGGTGGGCGCGATGAAGGCAAGGGCGGTGATGCCGCGCGCCGCCACCATGTCGAGCACCTCGTCGGGCTGGAAGCTGGGGCGGTCCGAGAGGATGTTCTCGGCGCCGCGCACCAGCGACGGAATGAGGTAGAGCCCGCTGCCATGCGACAGCGGCGCCACATGCAGCACGCGGTCGGTGCTGCGGAAGTCGAATACGTCGGCCAGGCAGTTCACCGTCGCCGCAACCAGGTTGCGATGGGTGAGGATCGCGCCCTTCGGCTTTCCCGTCGTTCCGGAGGTGTAGAAAATCCACGCCGGCTCGTCCGGTGCGACCTCGGCCGGCGGCGGCAGGTTGCCCTCGCCGGGGGGGAGCGCGAAATCCTCGATCAGGACAAAGCGTGGCGCCATGCCGTCCGGCAGCGCCTCGCGGAGCTGAGCCACGTGCTCGCGATGCGTGACGATCGCCTTCGGCTCCGCGTCGCTCGCGATCCAGGCCACCTCCCGCGGGTGCAGCTTGGCGTTGACCGGCACAACGACCAGGCCGGCGCGCATGGCGCCCAGCAGCAGCACAGGGTATTCGAAGCCGTTCCGCAGGAAGAGCAGCACGCGGTCGCCGCGCTCGCAGCCGAGCGATGCGAGGTGCTTGCCAGCTGCCGCCGCGACCTGGTCCAGAGCTGAGAATGTCAGCGTCCGATCGGAATACGAGATCGCCGTCCGCCGCGGATGGCGGCGGATGGCGTCGCTCAACATCGCAAAGACGTTCATCATCGGTTCGTGGCTTCGCTACCCGTTCAACTGCGCGGAACAGGCCACACGCGCACGCGCCTCGGGTGTGGCCCTTCCGGCTCACGGCGCAGAATGCGCGTCGATGAGCACGGCCGCAAGCAGGCAGGGCTTGTCGCCCTTGTTCTTCAAGGCGTGGTTGGTGCCACGCTGCACGATGCAGTCGCCGGGCCTCAGCAGCACCTCTCCCTTCTCCATCACCATCCACATCTCGCCGGAGATGACGACGAGGTAGTCGATGGAGTTGGTCTTGTGCATGGTCGGGTGCTTGGCCTGGTCCTCCTCCGTCGGTTTGTCCCCCGAGCCGAGCTGGCGGAAGGTCTCCTCCGTATCGATCGTCGAGCCCGACTCCGGCGGGATCTCGACCACGCGGAAGATGGTGCCGCTCGGCCAGAGGTAGTTGAGACGACGCCAGCTGGCAGATCAAGCCGAGGCGGGTTTCGTTTCGAGCGCCGTCGCCTTCGTCTCCGGCATGAACAGCCACAGGATGGCTACGGCGAGCAAGCCGACGGCCGTCACGCCCAAGAAGCCCGCCATTTGGCCGTAGGCGGCAGCGACGAGCCCCGTTGCGTAGGTGCTGAGCGCAGCCCCGACCCCGGAAGCAGTACCGACAAGACCCTGGGCGAGGTTGAACCGGCCGGTGCCCTTTGTGATATCCGCGATCACCAGCGCCGTCAGCACGCCGAGCGTGGCGCCGCTGAGGCCGTCCAACGCCTGCACGACGACGAGCGGCAGCGGGTCCGAGGTAAGCGCAAAAACCGCGGACCGAATTGGCAGGACACCAAGGCCGACAAGCAGAAACGGCCGGCGTCCCCACGTTTGTGCGGTCTGCCCGACCCACGGGGCCAGGGCGGCGACGATCAGCTGCGGCCCCACGATCAGGCCCGAGAGGACGAGCGAGGACCAGGAGCCTTCGGTGCGCGCCAGGGTCTGCCCGGCGAGCGGCAGCATCGAGGCATTGGCAAGCTGAAACAGAAAGAGGCAGACCGCGAAGGTCGGCAGGCGACGATCCTTCAAGAGAACGTTGCGCTTGGCCCTCTCGGGGTATCGAGGACGCAACTCGGAAGCGCCGCAGGAGCGAGCGAAGTGAATGTCGGACGCACGTATCCTGGACAGCGCCAGGAGCACCGGCACTCCCAGGACGGCAGTCAGGAGGAAGATGTCTCGGATGGGCAGGAGGTAGCCGACGAGCCCCATCATCGCAGCGGCAGTAAGCCCGCCGATGGCGGCGAAGCGCTGGTTGCGGCCCAGCCGTCCGCCGAGCGCGTCGTGCCCGACGAGCCCGAGGCTGATGGCGGCGATCCCCGGGCCGATGACGCTTCCGGCAATCCCCTGGAGGACCGCCGCAGTGAGCACCGAGGACAACTCCGGTCGCAGCCCCAGGAGCAATACCGCCAACGTCACGGCAGCGATTCCAATACCCAGCAAGACGCGCTTCGCCTTGACCAGATCAATGAGGTCGCCGGCGGGGACCTGAGTGAGCAGCCCGGCAAGCCCGCTCACCGTGAAGACCAACCCGATGTTTGCCGGCAACCAGCCCCGATCAGCCAGGTAGAGGCTGACAAACGGGCCAAAGCCCGTGAGCAGCGCCGCCAGAAAGAAGTTCAGCCAATCCAGGGCATGCAGGCTCGCGACTGGCGGCGGTGTGTGTGCGATATCGGACGATCTGACGAGCATTCCGCTTTCCATGGGGCCCCCCACGGTAACGACGCGCCGGACGAGGCACGTCCTTGGACGCATGGGCGACATGAGTGACATGGGCGAGACGTATCGGCATTGGCCAGCCACTCAGGCGTCTCGCCCCGCGTTTCGCTCGATCTGCGCGATGAGGGCCTCCGGGCCATCGTCATCCCCGGCGCCGGTCGTCGCGGCAAGGGCTGGGCTCCCGGAGCGCTGCTCACAAGGCTTCCGTGTCGCTGCGATGTTGTAGGCCGTGTTGACGAGCGCAATATGAGAGAAGGCCTGGGGGAAGTTGCCGACGGCGCGCTGAGCGCCGGGCTCATACTCTTCCGCCAGCAGGCCCACGTCGTTGCACAAGCCGACAAGGCGCTCGAACAGGCGCCGCGCGGCCGCAAGGCGCCCGGTCAGGACGTAGGCATCCGCGAGCCAGAAGCTGCAGGGGATGAAGGCGCCCTCGCCTGGCGGCAGACCGTCGTCGCTTGCGCCGGTGTCGTACCTCAGCACGAACCCGCCGCGCAGCAGCCGTTGCTCCACCGCTTTGATGGTGCCCAGCACGCGCGCATCACCGGGCGGCAAGAAACCGACCTGGGGGATCAGCAAGGCGCTTGCGTCCATTTCCTCGCCCTCGTATGCCTGCGCAAACGCGCCGAGGCTCGGGTTGAAGGCGCGTCGACACACCTCCTCGTGGATCTCTGCGCGGACGCGGCACCACCTGTCGAGAGGGCCATGCAGGCCGAACATCTCGATCGCCTTGATGGCCCGGTCGAAGGCGACCCACGCCATCACCTTCGAGTGGGTGAAGTGACGAAGCCCGCGCCGCACTTCCCACAGGCCCTCGTCGGGGCTGCGCCACACATCCTCGAGATGTGCGAGCAGGGCACGCTGGAACTCCCAAGCGGCGTCGAGGCCCGGGAGGCCGCCGGCTCGGGCATGATGGAGGGCGTCCGTCACCTCGCCGAAGACATCGAGTTGCACCTGATCGGCGGCCGCGTTGCCGATGCGCACAGGCTTCGAGCCCTCGTAGCCGCCGAGCCAGGGAACCTCCTGCTCCGTCAGCCACCGCTCGCCCGCGACCCCGTACATGATCTGGATGTCTGCGGGGCTGCCGGCGGCGGCGCGCAGGAGCCAGTCGCGCCAGGCGCGTGCCTCCTCGTAGTACCCGGCATTCATGAGCGCGAGCAGAGTGAGCGTCGCGTCGCGCAGCCAGCAGAAGCGGTAGTCCCAGTTGCGCTGGCCGCCGAGCTGCTCGGGCAGTGAAGTCGTCGGCGCGGCGACGATGCCGCCGGTCGGCGCGTAGGTCAGGGCCTTCAGCGTGATCAGCGAGCGGGTGACGATCCCGTCGGGGTGGTCGGTGGCGCGCCTCTTGCCTGCCCACGACTGCCAGAACTCCTTCGTCGACTGCAGGGCCGCCACGGCATCCACCGGCTCCGGAAGCGGCTGATGGGATTGCCCGTACCCCAGAACGAAGGGCACCTGCTCCCCGGCCGAGACAGTGAAATCGCCGACCGTGGTGAACCCCTCGCCCCGAAGCTCGACTGGCGTGCGAAGCACCAGCAGGTCCGGACCCGCGATCGCCATCAGCTCGCCGGTCTCGCTCCGCGTCACCCACGGTATCCAGCCGCCGTATCCGAAACGGACGATCAGCTCCGTGCGCATCCGCACCGTGCCCCGCTTGCCGACGACCATGCGCACAAGATGCGACGCGATGCGACCCTCCCGCAACGGCATGAAGTCGACCAGCGCGGCCGTACTGCCGTCGGAGGTGGTGAACTCGGTTTCCAGGATCAGCGTATCGTGGACGTAACGGCGCTGTACGCGCACGTCTGCATCGGCTCCTGACGCGGTGGCCGGCGCGATCTGCCAGCGCCCGTTGCTCGCGTCGCCCAGCAGCGCCGCGAAGCATGCCGCCGAGTCAAAGCGCGGCCAGCAAAGCCAGTCGACCGAGCCGGTCCTCGAGACGAGCGCCGCCGTCTCGCAGTCGCCGATGAGCGCGTAGTCCTCGATGCGACTGGCCATCAATGGTCAAGCCTCGCCATAGCCTGCCCGTCGGGGTTAGCACGCCGGCACATTGGCGAGGAGGGACCCCAAGCCCTCCGCCATCGATGCCTCTAAGAGGTTATTTCTCCATCTCAACTTTGGAGGTGGTTGCGAGTTCCAGCGCGGCTGCACGGAGCGTCACCGGAAGCGGAACCAGGCTGTTTCGGCAATCCAAGGCGTGGAGAACAGCAGAGAAACTGCAAATTGATGCGCGAAGTTTCTCCGGATGAGGCGCGCGCCGGCAGACACCGGCCCCGGTGCCTGCCTCACCCTCGCGATGCGCCGGCATCCGAAACCGTTCACATTTCCGGAAGTCGAGCGCCTAGGAGGCCGTTTGCATCTCCATCGCTACTTCGGCTTGAAGACTTGGCCTTCTCGGGAGGACGCCGTGGTCAGCGACCTCGGTGTCAAGCGCCACGAGGCGTTCCATGCCTGGATGCGGGCGCGCGGGTATAGGGGGGGCAGCGATGATGCGCGTCATCGGGATCGGCAGGGCGGCGTTGAACCGCGCGCTCAAGCGGGGCGAGCTCGCCCAGTGCCCACACATCCTCACGGTCTCGGTTGGCAAGACGCCGCCCATGGGCCGCCCGCTGGACGTGCCGGAGCTGCGGCGCGTGTATTGGAACGCGCAGCCGCATATGCAGGCCTTCATCCTGTGGGCGCTC
>DATMZP010000587.1:0-2500 GCA_035573595.1 Hyphomicrobiaceae bacterium | reverse complement strand
TCGACCATGGCGGAGGTGGTGCGCAATACCGCCAGGCTTTCCGACGCCGACCGCGGCGCCATCGCCGCCTATCTCAAGTCGTTGCCGGCGGTGCCGGGGCGGAAAGGCAAGTAAAGCGGCAGTCGGGCGTCGGGCTTCGGCAGTCGCAAGCAAGGGCGCGAGTGGACCGGACCCGGAAACCTCCCAATTGACCCAGGGGGGCAACTCTGTTTCCCTTGCCCCGCCACAACAGAGGAGGACCGGCGGACTGGGCGTGCCGGCCCTGCGGGTCCCGTGCTCGAAATCGTCATTGTCGTGCTTCTCATCCTGTTGAACGGGGTGTTTGCGCTTTCCGAGCTCGCCCTCGTCTCGGCCCGCCGCTCCCGCCTCACGGCCATGGCCGCCGAGGGCCGCCACGGCGCCAGCCGGGCGCTTGCGCTGGCCGCCGACCCCGGGCGCTTCCTCTCCACCGTGCAGATCGGGATTACCGCCGTCGGCCTGATCGCCGGTGCCTATTCCGGCGCCACGCTCACCGAGCACCTGACCGGCTATCTCATGGGCAAGGGCGTGCCGGAGGGCGCCGCGGCCTGGCTCGCCTACGTCGGCGTATTCTCGGCCATCACCTACCTGTCGCTGATCGTCGGCGAGTTGGTGCCCAAGAATCTGGCGCTGCGGCATGCCGAGACCATCGCCTGCGCGGTGGCGCCGCTGATGACCGCGCTCTCGCGCATCGCCGCGCCGGCGGTGTGGCTGCTGGATCTCTCCACCAAGGCGGTATTCTGGCTGCTAGGCCAGCGTCAGGCGCCCCGGAGCACGGTGACGGAGGAGGAGATCAAGGGGCTGATCGCCGAGGCCGAGGGTGCGGGCGTGCTGGAATCCGGCGAGCGCCTGCTGATCTCGGGGGTGCTGCGGCTCGGCGACCGGCCGGTGCGAGGGCTGATGACGCCACGGACCGACGTGGACTGGATCGACGCCAACGCCGGCGCCGCCGACGTCAAGGCGCGCGTGCTGGCGAGCCCGCACACGCGCCTGCCGGTGGGCGACGGCTCGCCGGACGACCTGATCGGCGTGGTGCGGGCGCGCGAGCTGCTGGTGGCGCTGATGTCGGATGCGCCGCTCGACGTGCACGCGCACCTGCGGCAGGCGCCGATCATCCCGGATACCACCGACGCGCTCGACGTGCTGGAGACGCTGCGCGACGCGGAGGTGCCGATGGCCCTGATCCACGACGAGTACGGCCATTTCGAGGGGATCGTGACGCCCGCCGATGTGCTGGAGGCGATCGCCGGCGTGTTCCGGTCCGATGTGGACGTGGAGGAGGAGCCCTACGCAGTGCCGCGCGACGACGGGTCGTGGCTGCTCTCCGGCGCCATGCCCGCCGACGAGATGGCGGAGCAGCTGGGCTTCCAGCTGCCCACCAAGCGCGACTACCAGACGGTGGCGGGCTTCGCGCTGGCCGAGCTGCGGCGCATCCCGGCCGTGGGCGAGTCCATGGAGACGAGCGGCTGGCGCTTCGAGGTGGTGGACCTCGACGGCCGCCGCATCGACAAGGTGCTGGCGAGCCGCATCCCCGCCAGCCGGCGGCAGATCGGGCCGGCGGAGTGAGCTCAGATGGGGTCAGACCCTGCGGGTCTGACCCCATGGCGCGTCATGACGATTCGCCCTTTCGATCTGCTCTGCCGTGCGATATTCTCACTACTGTTCTCATTGCGCTGCGAGGCCCCTACACCCGAGGCCGCGAGACCATGCCGCGATCCCCGCGCCAGAGATATCGTGAGCTTCTCGGCGAGGAGACTGACGCAGCGACGCAGGCGGCTTACGGAGAGGTTGTGCCATGGGGTCAGACCCGCAGGGTCTGACCCCGACCGCGTGAGCACGCCCGAAGTCGAGGTGCGACCCCCGAACCTCGCGGGGATGTGAAGAGCGCCGCACCTGCGCTCATTGATCCAAACCGGGTGCACCAGCGTACAACCCGATTCCGGTAGTCCGTACGAGGTCCTCACCTCGAGCGGATTGCGCCAGCGCATGTTCGTCCATGATAACCGCCCGGGGGAGCTCTTGCGTAGTCTTTATGGAGCGCTCGGCCTGCAGCCGGAGGCACGGGATGAAGAAATCAAGGCAGCGTTTCGGAAGCTGGCCAAGCAGCACCATCCGGATCTCCATGCTGGCGACAAGGGAGCGGAGGAGCGATTCAAGGACGTCAACGAAGCCTACGCCGTCCTGAGCGATCCTGGTGCCCGTGCGCGATACGATGCGGTCCTGTCACAGAGATGGCAGCGCTCCCGCCGGGCTGCGGTGATCATGGCGGGCTCGTTCGCGCTGACGGTTACTGTGATCTCGGCCGCGATCGTAGCGCAGAAGGGGGACGGCCTGTCGCTGCTCTCCGGCGGCTGGCAGAAGGCCGAGCCCCCAGGGGCACAACGAAGCCGGGGAGCAGCAACCGCGGAAGCGGTCGACGGGCCGCAGGCAGTCGCCTTACCGAAGACAGAACGCGACGCCGGAGCAAACGCCTCATCGCTGG
>DATMZP010000586.1:0-10804 GCA_035573595.1 Hyphomicrobiaceae bacterium | reverse complement strand
CGGCGGGTCGAGGAAAGCGAGACCGACACTGCCGCAAGCCCTTCAACCGCCGGGCGTTTGCGCCTACTCCTTCGGGCCTACCCCTTCGGGAAGGTCAGCCCCAGATCGCGATACCGCGCCGGGTCGTCGCCCCAGCCTTCGCGCACCTTCACGAACAGGAACAGGTGCACCGGCCGGTCGATGATCTGCGACAGCTCCTTGCGCGACTCCATGGAGAGCTGCTTGATCATGGCGCCTCCCTTGCCCAGGACGATGCGCTTCTGGCTGTCGCGCTCGACAAAGATCGTCTGCTCCACCCGCAGCGCCTTGCCCTGCTCCGTCCAGGCCGTGGTCTCCACCGCGATCTGGTAGGGCAGCTCGTCGTGCAGGCGGTCGTAGATCTTCTCGCGCGTGATCTCGGCGGCGAGCACACGCATGGGCGCATCCGTGACTTCGTCGGGCGGATAGTGCCAGGGCCCGGGTGGCACGGAGCGGGCGAGGTAGGCGTGCAGGTCGGCCACGCCGTCGCCATCCAGGGCCGAGATCATGAACGTCCCGGCGAACGGCACGCGAGCGTTGATCTCGGCCGCCAGCTCCAGCAGCCGCTCCTTGCGAACCCGGTCCACCTTGTTGAGGGCGAGGAGGAGCCTGCTCGGCTGCTCCGGCGCAGGTCCCGATAGCCGGTCACCGGCTTCCCCGCGACCTCGACCGGATTCCCCTCCCTCTTGTGGGGAGGGCCTAGGGGTGGGGGAACCCGCGATCTCGGATGTTTGGGATTCCCCCCCACCCTGTCCCTCCCCCACAAGGGGGGAGGGAACGTTGTGGGGCGCTCCTCGCTCCAATCGGGAGCCCGACCGCGTCTCGGCTTCCAGGGTGACGGGAGTCGAGGCGAGCTTGCCGAGAATCCGCTCCACGTCCTCGTCCACCCCCTTGGCCGCATCCACCACGAGCAGCACCAGGTCTGCATCGCCGGCGCCACCCCAGGCAGCATCCACCATGGCCCGGTCAAGGCGGCGCTTCGGCGCGAATATGCCGGGCGTGTCGATGAAGACGAGCTGGCTCAGCCCCTCGATGGCGATGCCCCGCAGGGTGGTGCGCGTGGTCTGCACCTTGCGGCTCACGATGGCGACCTTGGTGCCCACCAGAGTGTTGACGAGGGTGGACTTGCCGGCGTTGGGCGCTCCGATGATGGCGATGAAGCCGCAACGGGTCTCGCCCTCGGGGGCCTTGTCGTGGCGCTCGGGCCGGGCTTGATCCTCAGACATCGGCACCACGCTTCCACACGCCCTCGCGCGCCAGCAGCGCCGTGGCGGCGGCCTGCTCGGCGGAACGTTTGCTCGCCCCCTCGCCGCGCGCGGGCTTGCGGCCCTTGATACGGACCTCGGCCGTGAAGATGGGGGCGTGGTCCGGCCCCTGGCGGTCGATCTCGACGTAGGCCGGCAGATCCAGGCCCTGGCCCTGCACCCACTCCTGCAGCAGCGATTTGGCGTCGGCTGCCTCGGCCGGCGAGGCGCCGAGCCGTGAACCCCAGTGCGCGCGCACCACGTCGCGCGCCGTCTCGTAGCCCGCCTCCAGGAAGATGGCGCCCAGCACCGCCTCGCAGGCGTCGGCCAGGATCGTCTCCTTCTCGCGCCCGCCGCTCTCGGCCTCAGCGTCGCTGAGCACAAGGAACGGCCCGATATCCAGCTCGCGTGCCACCGCCGCGCACGTCCGCCCGCGCACCAGCCTGTTGTAGAGCCGCGCCAGCTCGCCCTCGGCGGCGGCGGGGTAGATCTCCCACAGCAGCTCGGCGATGGCGAGGCCCAGCACGCGGTCGCCCAGGAACTCCAGGCGCTCGTTGTCCCGCCGCTTGCCGGGCGCCTGGCGCACGCTAGCGTGGGTCAGTGCCTTCTTGAGCAGGTCGCGGCTGCGGAAATGGTAGCCGAGGCGGGCCTCCAGCTCCTTGTATTTGCGCGCCGCCGCCACGGCCCGTTACCTGACGAGGCTGAAGATCCGCCGCCAGCGAATGTCGAACGGCCACGTCCATGGGCTGCTCAGCCGGAACGCGTTGGGATCGTCAACCGCGGCGGAGAAGAAGATGATCTCGGCGCGACCCACCAGGTTTTCATAAGGAACGTAGCCGACGCCGAAGCGCTGCGGCGACTCGCGGCTGTCGATGGAGTTGTCGCGGTTGTCGCCCATCATGAAGTAGTGGCCGGGCGGCACGACGTACACCTGCGTATTGTCGAAGCGGCCGTCGGGCTCGGAGTCGAGCACGTAGTAGGACACGCCCTCAGGCAGCGTCTCCCTGTAGCGCGGGATCGGGCGCCCATCCTCTTCCGGCCCCACGTAGTTGCCGGCGCGCTCGCGCGGCACGGCCTTGCCGTTGATGTGGACGATGCCGTTGCGCACGAAAATCTCGTCGCCCGGTAGGCCGAGAATGCGCTTGATGTAGTCCTTCTCGGTGTCGCGCGGCAGCTTGAACACCACCACGTCGCCGCGTTTGGGCTGAGCGCCGAAGATGCGGCCGTTGAAGGGCACGAGACCGAAGGGGAACGAGAAGCGGCTGTAGCCGTAGGACAGCTTGGAGACGAACAGGTAATCGCCGACCAGCAGCGTGTCCTTCATGGAGCCGGATGGGATGTTGAAGGGCTGATAGAAGAAGATGCGGACAATGATCGCCAGGATCAGCGCATGTACGACGATCTTGACAGTCTCACGCCAGCCGCTGTCGCCGGCCTTGGCGGCGTCGGAATCCACGCTCATGCTCGTAATCGCACTCCTTGCTGCTCCGACACCAGAGGCCGCCCAGGGCACTCGACGGGGCGCCCGCCGATGCGCCGACCCGAGCTGAGCCTTCGTATAGCTGTTCGCGGGCCGGCCGGCAATTCACGCCAAGTTGTCGCTGCCACGGGTAGTCTCGACGGAGATCACAACCACGGCATGTGCCATGGGGAAGTCGTCGGTCAGTGTGAGATGCACCTGCGGCGTCCAGCCGGCCGGGGTGAGGCGGGCGAGATGCCGCGCGGCCCCGCCGGTCAGATGCAGGGTGGGGCGCCCCGACGGCTCGTTAACGACACCCATGTCCTTCCAGAACACGCCTCGGCTCAAGCCGGTTCCCAGGGCCTTGGCGCACGCTTCCTTGGCTGCGAACCGCTTGGCGTAGGACGCCGCTCGACCCGGTTTCCCGTCGGACCTGGCCCGCTCAGCGTCAGTAAAGATGCGGTTCAGGAAGCGCTCGCCGTAGCGTTCCATGGCTTTCTCGATGCGGCGGATGTCGATGACATCATTGCCGATCCCCAGGATCATGGGCGGCCCCGCGCGGTCTTGTGGACGCTCTCGCGGGCGTCCTGGCGGGCCTCGTCCATCATCGCCCGCATACGGGCGATAGCCGGACCCAGACCAGTGAAGATCGCCTCCCCGATCAGGAAGTGGCCGATATTGAGCTCTGCGACCTCGAGAATGCGGGCCGCGCCGCCGACCGTGCCATAGGTCAGACCGTGGCCGGCATGGACCTCCAGGCCCGCGGTCAAGGCCGCCCGGGCGGCACTCTCGATGCGGGCGAGCTCCCGCGCGGTCCCCGCCGCATCGTTCGCCAGGGCGCGCTCGCAATAGGCGCCGGTGTGCAATTCCACCACCTGCGCCCCGACGAGCGCGGCCGACGCCTCGATGGCCTGCGGGTCAGGCTCGATGAACAGGGAGACGCGGATGCCGGCCCCCGCCAGGGCCTCCACGCAATGGCGCAGCTGGCTGCCGGCCCGCAGCACGTCGAGGCCGCCCTCGGTGGTCCTCTCCTCGCGCTTCTCGGGCACCAGGCAGCAGGCGTGCGGCACGTGGCGCAGCGCTATCCCCAGCATCTCGTCGGTGGCGGCCATCTCCAGGTTGAGGGGCCGCGTGATCTCCGCCTTCAGCCGGGTGATATCGCTATCCGAGATATGACGGCGGTCCTCGCGCAGATGCGCGGTGATGCCGTCGGCGCCGGCGCCGATCGCCATCTGGGCGGCGCGCAGCGGATCGGGATGACGCCCGCCACGGGCATTACGGATAGTGGCCACATGGTCGATATTCACGCCCAGCCGCAGATGCCGCAGTGGCTTAAGCTGCGGAACGGCCTCACCGGGCGCTGCCACTGCGCTGCTCAACCGTAGACTCGCTCCACCTTGCTCACCACGGACTTGGCCCTGAGGCCGCTGATGATCCGGGTAAGATGGTTAAGATCCCGCACCTCCACGTCGATGGCCATCTCGGTGAAATCGGCGGCGCGGCGCACCATGCGTACGTTGTCGATGTTGCCGTCGGCCTCGCCGATCAGCTGCGCGATCTGCGCCAGCGTCCCCGGCTCGTTGACGGCGGTAACAGACAACTTGGCCGGGAACCGGTCACCCGCATCGGGGTCAACGTCCCAGGTTACATCGATCCAGCGGTCTTGCTCGTATGCCTCGTACTCCTTGAGACGCGGCGAGTGGATCTGGAAGATGCGGATGCCCTCCCCCTCCGTCAAGACGCCGACGATGCGGTCCCCCGGCACCGCGCCGCCCTCCTCGAAGCTCACCGGCACGTCGTTGCGCACCCCGCGGATGGGCAGCACCTGGTGGGGAAGCTTGCTGTCCTTGCTCGGCACGCCGACGGGCCAGCGGAACTTCAGGCCGAGGCCCTTGGCGATGTTGAACCAGCCCTCCTCCCCCTGACCGCGCTGGCGCGCCGGCTTGGGGCGGGCGATCTGATCGGGCACCTCGGCATCGGGCACGGCGGCGCGCAGGACGTCGTTGGTGGGAAGCTCGCCGCGTCCGACTGCGGCGAACACCTCCTCGATCGACTTCTGGGTGAGCCGGCGCAGGCCCCTCTCGACCTTCTCGTCGGCGTACTCCTGGCCGAGCTTGGCGAACGCCGCCTCGATCAGGCGCCGGCCGAGACCCGAATACTGCCGCCGCAGCGCATCCCGCGCGGCGCGCCGGATCGCCGACCTGGCCTTGCCCGTCACCGCGATGCGCTCCCAGGCCGCCGGCGGCGTCTGGCCCTTGGTGGTGAGGATCTCCACCTCATCGCCGTTTCGGAGCTGGGTCGTGAGCGGCATCTGCCGACCGTTGATGACGGCGCCGATGCAGGAGTTGCCGATGTCGGTGTGCACCGCATAGGCGAAATCGATGGGCGTCGCCCCACGCGGCATGGCGATCAGGCGGCCCTTGGGGCTGAAGCAGAACACCTGGTCCTGGAACAGCTCCAGCTTGGTGTGCTCCAGGAACTCCTCGGGATTGTCGCCCTCGAGCAGCGTATCGACCAGCCGCCGCAGCCACATGTACGGGCTGTCCTTGGCGGCTCCGTTGAGGCCGGTCCGATCGGCGACGATGCCGTCCTTGTAGAGCGTGTGCGCCGCCACGCCGTACTCGGCAATACGCTGCATCTCCTCGGTGCGGATCTGCAGCTCCACGCGCTGGTGGCGCGGGCCGACGATGGTGGTGTGGATCGACTGGTAGTTGTTCTGTTTGGGCGTGGAGATGTAGTCCTTGAAGCGGCCGGGCACATTGCTCCACGTGGAGTGGATCACGCCGAGTGTGCGGTAGCAGGCATCGACATTGCACACCACGACGCGGAAGCCGTAAATGTCGGATAGCTGCTCCAGCGAGATCTGCCGGTTCTCCATCTTGCGCCAGATCGAGAACGGCTTCTTCTCCCGGCCGTAGGCCTGGGCCTCGATACCGGCGGCGGCGAGCTTGGCCCGCAACGCGCCCACGATCTCCTCGACCAGCCCGGTGTTGCGCACGTGGATGTCGGCGAGCTTGTCCACCACCGCCTGGCACTGCTCGGGATAGCCCCACTTGAAGGCCAGGCCCTCCAGCTCCTCGCGCATGCCCTGCATGCCCATGCGGCCGGCGAGCGGAGCGTAGATCTCCAGCGTCTCGTCAGACGTGCGCCGGCGGCTCTCGGGCTTCTTGTGCCCGAGTGTGCGCATGTTGTGAAGCCGGTCGGCGAGCTTGATGAGAAGGACGCGGATGTCGCTCGATATGGCGACCAGAAGCTTGCGGAAGTTCTCGGCCTGCTCGGCCTTCTTGGTGACGAGATCGAGCTTCTTGATCTTGGTCAGGCCCTCGACCAGCTCGCCGATCTCCTTGCCGAACTTCTGGTCGATCTCGTCGCGGGTGACGTCGGTGTCCTCGATGACGTCGTGGAGCAGCGCGGCGGCGATGGTGGCGTCGTCGAGCTTCAGCTCCGTCAGGATGGCGGCGACTTCAAGGGGGTGGGAAAAATAGATGTCGCCAGAGGCGCGTTTCTGGTTGCCATGCGCCTTCATCGCATAGACGTAGGCTCGGTTGAGCAGCGCCTCGTTCGCGTTCGGGTCGTAGCTGAGAACGCGCTCGACAAGCTCGTACTGGCGCATCATGCCACGGTCTCAGGCTCCGCTTGTGGCAGACGGCTCGCAGCCCCCCGTCACACCCTGGGTGCGGTGTCCCGCTCGCCCCGGTTGGTCCTCCCGGTGTCAGCCCCGTCCCGACCCTGAGCCGCCGTTGGCAGACGGCTCGGTCGGCGTCAGGCTCTCCATGCCCCTCAGGAGTTGCTCCTCGGTCATGACGTCGACTTGGGTATCGCTGGACTGGTCGTCCCGGCTCAGGACCGGCCGGCGCTCGGCGGGCAGCTGCGGCGCGGCCGCCTTCTCCGGCTCGTCCACCTCCACGTTCTTCTGGATCGAGTGGATGAGGCTCTCGTGCAGGTCGGCGGGCGGGATCGTCCTGTCCGCTATTTCGCGCAGGGCGATGACCGGGTTCTTGTCGTTCTCGGGCTCCACCGTGATGTGCGAGCCGCTGGCGATGGAGCGCGCCCGGTGGGCCGACAGAAGCACCAATTCGAACCGGTTCGGAACCTTGTCGACGCAATCCTCGACTGTTACACGCGCCATGCAACGATCCCTCTCGTGGTGTATCGGCGCTCAATAAACTCAAGGCCCCCGAAACCGCTGGGTTCGGAAGCACGCCGTCAACGCGGCGGGTTCTCGCATGTGCTCAACCGAAAATCAAGTGCCGGGCGGACACCCCTCGCGGCGCCAGGGCCGAGCCGCGCCAGCATGGTCATGGGCCGGGACCCAAGCACCGGATGCGTCCAGCGTGGCGCCACCTCCATCAGCGGTACCAGCACGAAGCCCCGCCGGTCCAGAAGGGGGTGCGGAAGAACCAATTGGCCGCGTTGCCGCTGCCGGCACGGCCAGTTCAGGTGCCGCCCACCGTAATCGAGAATGTCGATATCGAGAGACCTTGGCTGCATGGGCGGCGTCGCCCTCCGGCCCGCGAGACGTTCGGTCCGCTTGACAAGTCGCAGCAGATTTCCCGGGGCGACATTGCCGGTCGCCACCAGCACGGCATTGAGATACGCGGGCTGACGCCCCCCACCCAATGCCTTAGTTCTATATAAGACAGATGACTGCCTGATCGTGATGCCTGCCCTCTCCAATTCGGAGCACGCGCGGGCCAGGCTCTGGTGCGGAGAACCCCAACGTCCCGGCAGATTGCTGCCGAGCGCAAGCAGAAGCGTACCGATGCGTCGAAGATTCGCCAAGCAGGGCAACTCCTTGAACGTGAACACGTCCCCAAGGTCTTTTGGACGCAGATGGTCTTTGGAGACAGAGCCGAGATGCATCTGCTATGCTATTGTAATGATGCTATTGCCGCCCCCGATTTTGCTTGGCAACTTTCATCGTGAGGTGGATGTTTTTTAGGGTTCGGCGCTGGCGCCCTTGGCGCGTGCACCACGCGGCAATTGGTCCAGCCGGTCGGCGGCTGTGCGTCGAACAGGCAGAATTGCACACAAAGTTGTGGAGAGTTCACCAATCGGCGCGGATACGACCGCTGCCTACAGGTTTTTTTGAAGCAGAGCCGGCGCGCATCTGCTATGCTTCATCGTGCCCGATATTTTGCTTGGCAACTCCAGCGACACGACTTAATTGGAAGGAGACTACGTCGACTCAACCGGCTGGAGGAAGTGCGGGCTATCCTTCGGGCCCTCAATAGCGATTCGAGGAACCCGATATGCATTTTTATCCGACCGAACGTATTGCCCTGTTCATTGATGGCGCCAATCTTTACGCCACAGCCAAGGCTCTCGGCTTCGACATTGATTACAAGCGCCTGCTGGCGCTGTTTCGCGAAGTCGGACACCTGGTGCGCGCGCAGTATTATACGGCGCTCGCAGAGGACCAGGAGTACTCCTCCATCAGACCGCTGGTGGATTGGCTGGACTACAACGGCTACACTATGGTCACCAAGCCGACCAAGGAGTTCACGGATTCCTTCGGACGGCGGAAGATCAAGGGCAACATGGACATCGAGCTGACAGTCGATGCCATGCGCCTTGTAGAGCACCTCGATCACGTGGTCTTATTTACCGGGGACGGAGATTTCCGCGCCCTGGTCGCGGCGCTGCAGCTGCGGGGCAGGCGGGTGAGCGTCGTGTCCACGCTGCAGACCCAGCCGCCGATGGTGGCCGACGAGCTGCGTCGGCAGGCGGACCAATTCGTCGATCTGGCCGAGCTGGAGCCCAGGATCTGCCGCGATCCGGCCACGCGCCCAGTGCGCGAGCCGCGCGAGGCCGGGCAGCGCGTGTCGAGCCGCCGCAGCAGCCATCAGACCTCGGTTCCGGCGTCGCAGATACCCGTACCCGAGGACGAGGAAGAGAGCTACTGAGGGCGGGCCACAAGCCTCCCTCACTCCCTCCAACCCGGCGACGAGCATCCGCCATGAGCGTATGTCCCGCCGAGGCACCAGCGGATTGCACGCTGTGCCCGCGGCTCGTGTCGTTCCGGGTCTCCAATCGCAGCGCCGAGCCCAGCTGGCACAATGGCCCCGTCCCCTCTTTCGGGAGAGAGGATGCAGCGCAGGTGCGTCTGCTGATCGTCGGGCTCGCTCCGGGGCTGCGGGGGGCCAACCGCACCGGCCGGCCGTTCACCGGCGACTACGCGGGGGATCTGCTCTACGAGACGCTGTTGTCCTACGGTTTCGCGCGCGGGCGGTACGATGCCAGACCCGACGACAGCCTGACGCTCGTCGATTGCATGATTACCAATGCGGTGCGGTGCGTTCCGCCGGAGAACAAGCCTACGCCCACCGAGATTGCCACCTGCCGACGGTACCTTTCCGAGCGGATCGTCACCCTGCCGCGACTGGCCTCCATCGTGGCACTGGGCCGGATCGCCCACGACAGCACCCTTGCCGCGCTGGGCGCGCGCAAGGCCGCCTTCCCCTTTGTGCACGGCGCCCGGCACGAGATGCGCCCCGGCCTCACGCTGTTCGACAGCTTCCACTGTTCTCGCTACAACACCAACACCGGCAAGCTGACGCCGGAAATGTTCAGGTCGATGTTCGCAGCCGTCAGGAGCCATCTCGACCGACTCCAGTAGACGCGCGCCGATACATCCCAGGCCTTTGGACGCGTTGCCATAGTGCATCAGGCACGGAACGACCGACGGACTTTGGCCTCCTGCCTTCTTCCTCTATCCGACTTTCGGCCCTAGGTTGGCACCCTGACGCGTATCGTGCGCAACGGGCGGGTGGTTGTGGTGCGTTCCTCCAAGGGTCTGTGGCGTTCGCCTCTGGTCGCAGCGCTTTGGGCGCTGGCCCTCGGTAGCCTGCTCGCCGGGTGCACCCTGGTGGATACGGTCGACAAGCGCGCCGACTGGATGAACGAGAGCGTCACGCGCTTCCGCAATCAGAACATTCTGCGCAACATCGTCAGGTCGGCCCGCGACGAGCCGTTGAGCTTCGCCGCGCTTTCCAGCGTGCAGGGCCACAACACGTCGAGCAATCAGTTCCCGACCTTTCCGCCCTTCAACTGGGCGACGGGAACGATCTCTGGCGCTACGGGAGCGGGCAGCAGCCAATACAACGTATCGAGCGATTTCACGCTGAACCCTGTCGACGACAGCGGCACGTATGCGGCGCTGATCGCCCCACTGGATGCGTCCACCATCGCGCTCTTCAGCCAGCGCTCCGGCTACCAGACGAATTTTCTCTACCTGCTGTTCTTCGACAAAATCAGGATTGCCGACGCGGACGGACGCGTGCTGGCGCAGTTCTACAGCAACAGCGTTGCCTTCGACACCAGCGAGATGTGCCTGGGAGACCGCAAGAACGGGTTCTGCGGGCCGAGGAACATGCTGGCCTATACTCTGCTCGCTTATCTCGATCTGCGCTTCAATATCGAGAAGGGGGCGCTGACCGGCCAGTCGAAGCGGCCGAGGACGCAAATCTGCTTCGAGCGTGGAAGCCCGGCGCCGGGCCGATGGACCGACCTGCAACTGCGGCCGACCGGAGGTAAGATTGCTCTTCCAGCAAAGGGGGCGAAAGCCACGGCGTCCTATTGCGACGAGGACGGGACGTGGTTCGCCGGCACACCGGGTGACACGGCAACCAAAGGGAAGGGTCCGGGCACGGGCGCGAACTACGTCATCTACGATGCGCGCAACAAGGTATGGATCGAGCTCTCCACCCGCTCCACCTGGGGTATCTACCAGTTCCTGGGCACGCTGGCCGACAGCCTGGTGCACAAGAACGGCCGTCATGTCCGGCTGGTTCAGCCGGGCTACGTCGATAATCGCGACGAGTTGATCGTCCTCGATATTGCCAAAGGCCGAGCTTCGGGCGACTGCTTCGTTGACGCCGAGATGGACGATCGGATCACGTACTGCGTTCCCAATGGCCCGTCGTCCCGCATGACACGCGCCGCCTTCGTTGTTCTGCATCAGCTGACGGCGCTGCAGAGGCAGTTTGTGGGATCTCCTTCGGATAGAACCCTGTCGACGCGGCAGGTGCAGTAGAGATCGCCGGGAGGACGGCAATGTCGCGCCGGGCATGGACCCGCGGAC
>DATMZP010000585.1:0-2711 GCA_035573595.1 Hyphomicrobiaceae bacterium | reverse complement strand
GAGCCTGACGGATACCGAGCGCACGCGGGTGCGGCGCGTGGAGATGGGCTTCGTCTACCAGTTCCACCAGCTTCTGCCGGAGTTCTCGGCGCTGGAGAACGTGGCGATGCCGCAGATGATCCGCGGGCTCCCCTGGGGCCCCGCGGAGGGCCGCGCCACGGCGCTGCTCAAGATGCTGGGCCTCGGCGAGCGGCTCGACCACCGCCCGGCCCAGCTCTCGGGCGGCGAGCAGCAGCGCACCGCCATTGCCCGCGCGCTCGCCAACACACCCAAAATCGTGCTCGCCGACGAGCCCACGGGCAACCTCGACCCCAGCACCTCGTCGCTGGTCTTCCGCGAGCTCATCACGCTGATCGAGCACACCGGCGTGGCGGCGCTGATCGCCACCCACAACATGGACCTCGCCCGCTCCATGCACCGCATTTTGCGGCTGGAGAACGGTCTCCTGCACGAGTCGCGGCCCGCCGACGTGGTGTGACCGTGCAAGCCGCGCGGTTCGATACCCGAGAGCCTTGAAGTTGAACCTTGATGCGTCGGCGCCGCAGGGCGCGCATGCATAGCCGCCCCGCTGGACGCTGGCGAGCGAGGGGGCCGCCCTTTTCGGCCCCTTTTGTTGTGCCGCCGGCCTCCCCTGATCTACACTCGCCATCGAACAAGGCAGCCGGCGCATGTCGGCGGCCGCTCACGACAGCGCGAGCCCCAGGGGAGCAGAGACCGATGGCGAAATCGCCCAGAGGACCGTCGCGAGACCAGAAGCCCGACCTGAGCCGCCGCCGCATTCTCGTCGGCGGCGGGGCCAGCGTTGCCGGCGGCGTGGCGGCCGCCTACATGCCCGGCCTGGCCCTGGCCCAGGGGGCAGAGACCGTCCGCATCGGCGTGCCCACCAAAACCTACTGGCCCACCATCGTGGCCGAGACCGCGTTGCGCCAGAAGCTGTTCGACAAGGAAGGCATCAAGGCCGAGCTGACGGTCTACCGCAGCGGTGCCGAAGGCTTCGAGGCGCTGGCCGCCGGCGCCGCCGACCTGATCCTCAACTCCTCGTCCAGCGTCGCCGCCGGCCTCAGGAAGGGCGTCAACGCGCGGTGCGTGGCCAATGGCGCCAACGGCTACTACGGCTGGTATCTCATCGTTAAGACCGACTCGCCTCTCAGGGACGTGAAGGAGCTGGCCGGCAAGAAGGTGGGCATCACGTCGGCCGGCTCCGGCAGCGACATCTGCGCGCGCTGGACACTGGCTTCCCAGAAGGTCGAGTTCACGCGCGTGCCGCTGGGCGGCGGCGGCCTGGTGCCGAACCTGTTGACCGGCAACATCGACGCCACCGTGCTCTACTCGCCCCTCACCTTCAAGGTGATGGACGAGAAGGTGGCCCGCCCGCTGATCGACTACGGCACCGCTATCCCGACCCATTCCAACTCGGCCTGGATCGCCAGCGACAAGATCATCAAGGAGCGGCCCCAGGTGGTGCAGAAGGCGCTCAATGCCCTGTACGGCGGCGTTGCCTTCCTGGTCGCCGACGCCCACCGCGCCGCTGCCGTCAAGCTGATCGCCGAGATCGACGAGATCCCCGAGGCCATCGCCGCGCGCGAGCTCGACGGCAACATCAAGTTCCTGTCGCGAACGGGCGAGATGCAGATGGAGTGGATGGAGCGCGCCCTCGACATGGGCCAGCTCATCGGCATGACCGACCTGGCCCCGGCCAAGGACATGTACATCACCCAGTTCAGGCCGGTGCCGACCGTGGTGTAGTCGCCGTAGGGTGGGTTAGCGCGAAGCGCGTAACCCACCGTTGCTGAATCCCGAACGCGCTGGACATGGTGGGTTGCAGGCCTTCGGCCCTAACCCACCCTACGGACCACGGACCATGTTCGAGGGACCATGACCCGCTTGCAGATCTTCCTCGCCCGGTTGGCGCTGCTGGCAATCGTCCTGGGCGCGTGGGAGGGGCTGCCGCGGGTGGGCATCGTCAACCCGATGCTGCTGCCGCCGCTTTCCGACGTGCTGGCGATGCTGGGCCAGCTGCTCGGGCGCGCGCAGGTGCACGAGGCCATCGCCGTCACGTCGGCGGAGGTGATCCTCGCCTTCGTCATCGCCGTGCCGCTGGGGGCCGCCATCGGCGTGCTGGCGGCGGAGAACGACTACTTCGGCGCCATCTTCCGGCCGATGCTGTTCTACGTGTTCTCCATCCCCAAATCGATCTTCCTGCCGATGTTCATCCTCGTGTTCGGCATCGGCTTCGGCCAGAAGGTCGCCTACGCGGCCTTCTCCACCATCTTCATCGTCATCATGAGCGCGGCGGCGGCGGTGGAATCCGTCAAGGCCGACCACGTGCTGGTGGCGCGCTCCTACGGCGCCTCGCCCTTGCAGGTGCTCACCCGCGTCTACGTGCCGAGCATGATGCCATTCCTGCTGGAGACGCTGCGCATCTCCATGATCTTCAATTTCACAGGCGTGATGATCGCCGAGATGTACGCCTCGCGCACCGGCATCGGCCACCTGATCGCCAGCTGGGGCGAGAACTTCCAGATGCCGCAGCTGTTCGCCGGCGTGATCCTGCTGGCGACCGTGGCGATTGCCTTCAACGAAACCGTGCGCTGGCTGGAGGCTCGATGCAGCACGTGGCGGACGTGAAAGCGCTGCGCGCGCAGACCGCGGCCGCCGCCATCGAGGTCGCGGGGCTTTCGCACACCTACGAGGGCCGCGAGGGCCAGGTG
>DATMZP010000584.1:0-2860 GCA_035573595.1 Hyphomicrobiaceae bacterium | reverse complement strand
CTGGTCCCTTGCGTCGCAGCCGGCGCTGCTCGATCATGTGCTGGGCCTTCGCTTGCCCAAGCTCACCAAGAACGGTCCCACGCCCAAGGAAACGCCATGGCCCACACGCCCACGCCCGAACAGATCAAGAGCCTCCGCTCGCGCGCCTGGTTCGATAACCCAGCCAACACCGACATGACCGCCATCTACCTGGAGCGGTACATGAACTATGGCCTCACGCGCGAGGAGCTGAGCTCGGGTAAGCCGATCATCGGCATCGCCCAATCGGGCTCGGACCTCTCCCCCTGCAACCGGCACCACCTGGTGCTGGCGCAGCGCGTGCGCGAGGGCATCCGCGAGGCGGGCGGGGTCGCCTTCGAGTTCCCCGTGCACCCGATTCAGGAGACCGGCAAGCGGCCCACCGCCGCGCTCGACCGCAACCTGGCCTACCTGGGTCTCGTGGAAATCCTCTACGGCTACCCGATCGACGGCGTGGTGCTCACCACCGGCTGCGACAAGACCACGCCGTCGCAGCTCATGGCCGCGGCCACCGTGGACATCCCCGCCATCGTGCTCTCCGGCGGGCCGATGCTGAACGGCTGGTTCCGCGGCGAGCGCGCCGGCTCCGGCACCATCGTATGGAAAGCGCGCGAGCTGCTCGCCACCGGCGAGATCGGCAACGACGCATTCATCGAGCTGGTGGCCTCTTCGGCGCCCTCGCCCGGCCACTGCAACACCATGGGCACGGCCTCCACCATGAACTCCCTGGCCGAGGCGCTCGGCATGTCGCTGCCAGGCTGCGCCGCCATCCCCGCGCCGCACAAGGAGCGCGCCCAGATCGCCTACGAGACCGGCCGGCGCATCGTCGACATGGTGTGGGAGGACCTGCGGCCCTCGCGGATCATGACGCGGGAGGCGTTCGAGAACGTCATCGTGGTCAACTCCGCCATCGGCGGCTCCACCAACGCGCCGATCCACTTCAACGCCATCGCCCGCCACGTGGGGGTTGAGCTCAACAACGACGACTGGGAGAAGGTAGGCTACGCCATCCCGCTGCTCGTCAACGTGCAGCCCACGGGCAAATACCTGGGCGAGGAGTATTACCGTGCCGGCGGCGTGCCGGCGGTCGTCAACGAGCTGGTGCAGGCCGGCAAGATGCACGCAGGCGCGCTCACCGTGAACGGCAAGACCATCGGCGAGAACTGCGCCGGGCGCGCCGTGCAGGATGCCGATGTGATCCGTGCATTCGCGCAGCCCCTCAAAGACAAAGCCGGGTTCTTGAACCTCAAGGGCAACCTGTTCGACAGCGCCATCATGAAGACCAGCGGCATCTCCGAGGAGTTCCGCACGCGCTACCTGGAGAACCCCAAGGACCCCAGCGCCTTCGAGGGCCGCGCCGTCGTCTTCGACGGTCCGGAGGACTACCACGGGCGCATCGACGACCCGGCGCTCGACATCGACGAGACCTGTCTGCTGTTCATGCGCGGCGCCGGCCCGGTCGGCTATCCCGGCGGCGCCGAGGTGGTGAACATGCGGCCTCCCGCCTACCTCATCAAGAAGGGGGTAAGCTCGCTGCCCTGCATCGGCGACGGCCGCCAATCCGGCACCTCCGGCTCGCCCTCGATCCTCAACGCCTCGCCGGAGGCGGCCACCGGCGGCGGTCTGGCCATCCTCAAAACGGGAGACCGGGTGCGCATCGACCTGAACAATCGCACCGCGGACATCCTCATCTCCAAGGAGGAATATGACCGGCGCCGCGCCGACCTGCAGGGCCACGGCGGCTATGACTATCCCGCGCACCAGACGCCCTGGCAGGAGATCCAGCGCGGCCTGGTGGACGAGTTCTCGGAAGGCATGGTGCTGAAGCCCGCCGTCAAATATCAGAAGATCGCCGCCACCAAGGGCATCCCGCGCGACAACCATTGACGCGGGCTCCCGTCTACCGGACGGAACGGAGCAGGCCGCGGGGGAGCCGTAACCTGGGACCCGCGGGGCACGGCTCGCCCGACGGGCAGGGCAGCATCGGCGCCAAGGCCACCGGAGCAGGAGCTCCCCAGAGGCGAGGACGTACAGACAATGGAAATCGACCTGCCGGAGGTCGTGGCCGAGGTCCGCGCCGCCTTCGAGCGCTACGAGCAGGCCCTCGTCACCAACGACGTGGCGACGCTGGATGAGCTGTTCCACAAGGACGCGCGAACCATCCGCTACGGCGTGGGCGAGAGCCTCTACGGCCATGCGGAGATCGCGGCATTCCGGTCGGCGCGCTCGCCCGCCGGCCTGATGCGCACCCTGTCGCGGACGGTGATTACCGCCTACGGCCGCGACTTCGCCGTCGCCTCCACGCTGTTCCACCGCGAATCGGCTTCCGGCAAGGTCGGCCGGCAGATGCAGACCTGGGTGCGCTTCCCCCAGGGCTGGCGCGTGGTTGCGGCGCACGTCAGCGTCATCGCCGATCCAGCCAAAGCGGCCACGTAAGCGCAAGCTTTGCTGTGCGGAAGCCGCCAGCGGCGCGGTTTCTCGGGATAACCTCCGCCGCCACCATTTTTCTGTCGCATCGCTACCGGTAAAGTCGGCTAAGCAAGGGTCCGACCCCCTCGCATCGAGGTTCGCCTCGGATCGCCGGGGTGGTGGCGAGAGTCTGACCCCGGTCGCGGCAATTAGAGGCGAGGGGATTGACCCGATCGCAGCCGACCAATCGAGGAATCCGAGGCATGCAGCGGCTGCTGCTCACAACGCTGGCTCTTCTCCTCCTCGCGGCGCTCACCGTGGGGCCGGGAGATGCCGTCGAATGCACCGCGGAAGAGTTCGGCAAGGCCGTCAACGACGCCGGCGCGGCGCTGCGCAAGCTCAGCGCCGAGAACACCCCGCGCCTGCAGGCCAA
>DATMZP010000583.1:0-2857 GCA_035573595.1 Hyphomicrobiaceae bacterium | reverse complement strand
GCCCGCGTGCGCCTCGTTGACCTTGTCCTGGTTCTTCCTCACGTAGTCGATGAACTCCCGCAGATTGGCGGCAGGAAACGTCTTCTTGGCGAGAATGAGGATCGGCGTGCCGGCTGCGAGCCCGATCGGCGCGAAATCCTTGGCCGGGTCGTACTTGAGGTTGGGATAGAGCGCGGGCGCGGCACCATGCGTGCCCATGTGGCCCATCATGATGACGTACCCGTCGGGCTTGGACTGGGCGCCGCGGGTGATGCCGGTGGTGCCGCCGGCGCCGGCGACGTTCTCCACGACCACGGGCTGGCCGAGCGTCTTCTGCATGTGCTCGCCAACAATACGGGCAACGATGTCGGTGGGACCGCCGGCCGCAAACGGCACGATCATGGAGATCGCCCTGTCTGGATACTGGGCGGCGGCCGGGGCGGCGCAGCCGACGACGGCCGCGAGGGCGAGAGCGATAAGGCGTGGCATGAGGGCGTAGGCTCCTTCTGGCGGGCATTCGGGCAGTTGCGCGCCCTGCCGAAGGCGCACATCCGTCCGCGCTGACTAGCACCAACGTGTTGCGTCGGTGTCGCGACAGAGGGTCTTACCCCAAAGTCGCACCGAACCGTGCGGCGCCGAATGAGCGACAGGAGCAGTACACCTTTTCATTATGCGAAAGTCTGGGGCCTAAGAGCGAGTCCAGCAGCAAAGCCTCTGTTGCCGCCGTTTGCGGTTAAGCTACGGGGGGTCAGGCTCACGGGAACCGGTATTTCCGCGAGCAGAACTCGCAGGTCACGGCAAGGCTGCCGTCGGGCTCGCGCAGGTCGGCGAGTTCCTCGGGGCCGAAGCGCTGCAGATAGAGATCGATGCGCTCGCGCGAGCAGCGGCAGGCCTCCGCGAGAGCGGTGGCCGGCACCACCCGCACCCCCTCCTCGTGGAACAGGCGGTAGAGCAGGCGCTCCGGCGCCAGCGTCGGATCGATCAGCTCGTGGTCCTCGACAGTGGCGGCGAGATGGCGGGCGCGGTTCCAGTTCTCGCCGTCCTCGCCTTCCAGACCGAGGTCGTGCGCCTCGCCCTCGAGGCCGCTCCGGGTGCCGCCCTCGCGCGGGAGCTGCTGGATCATCAGGCCGCCGGCGCGCCAGTGCCAGACGCGGGGGCCGCCGGCCGCACCGCCCTGGGCCGGCCCGTAGTGGCGCGCCACCGCCAGCCGGATGAAGGTGGGGAGCTGCTCGGACTGGCGGAAATATTCGTGCGCCGCCTTGAGCAGGGGCTCGCGCGCGATGCCGACAATGCCCTGGTAGCGGTCCCGGCCGCCGCCGGGGTCGATGGTCATGGCCAGATGGCCGGTGCCCAGCATGGCGCCCTGGTCGCCGGGCCCCTTGGTGGCGGCGAGCGCGGCGTCGGACTTGTCGAAGCTGGCGTAGCCGCGCACGTGACCAAGCATGGGCCCCGGCTGCTCGAAGTGGACGACCAGGAAATCGAGCGGCCCGTCGGTCTTGGTCTGCAGGATCAGCTTGGCCCCGGTCTTGAGCGCGCTGCCGAGCATGGCGGTGAGCGCCAGGGCCTCGCCCAGCGCGTGGCTCACGGGCTGCGGGTAGGCGTGGCGCGAGAGAATTGCATCCACCACCGGCCCCAAGCGCACCACGCGGCCGATCACGTCGGATTTGACCGTGCGGAACGGCAGCACCAGGTCGTCGCCCGGGACCGTGCGGGCCTCGCCGTGGTCGGCGTTGCCGTTATCGGCATTCGGCATCAATCCACCCCGAGACACCACGCCAGAATGGCCTTCTGGGCGTGGAGCCGGTTCTCCGCCTCGTCCCACACGGCCGACTGCGGGCCGTCGATCACCTCGGCGGCCACCTCGCTGCCGCGGTAGGCCGGCAGGCAATGCAGGAATATGGCATCGGGCGCCGCCTTTCGCATCAGGTCGGCATCAACCGCGTAGGGGCCCAGCAGCTGCTTGCGGCGCCGCTCGTCGTCCTGCTGGCCCATGGACACCCAGGTGTCGGTCACCACGCAGTCGGCTCCCGCCACCGCTACGCCGGCATCGTCGGTCAACTCGATGTCGGCGCCCTCGGCCTTGGCCCAGTCGAGGATGGCGCGCTCCGGGTTGAGCTGCGGTGGGCAGGCCAGCGTCAGCTTGAAGTTGAGGCGGGCGGCGGCCTGGATCCACGAGGCCGCCACGTTGTTGCCATCGCCGCTCCAGGCGATCCTGCGGCCGCCGATGGCGCCCAGGCGCTCCTCGACCGTCATGATGTCGGCGACGATCTGGCAGGGATGGGTGCGGTCGGTGAGGCCGTTGATGACGGGCACGGTGGCGTGTGCGGCCAGCTCGCCCAGCGTCTCGTGCTTGTTGGCGCGGATCATGATCGCATCGACGTAGCGCGAGAGCACCTTGGCCGTGTCGGAGATCGGCTCGCCGCGCCCGACCTGCATGTCGGTGTGGTTGAGCGCCAGCGTCTGGCCGCCGAGCTGGCGCATGGCCACGTCGAAGGAGACGCGGGTGCGGGTGGAGGGCTTCTCGAAGATGAGCATCAGCACGGCATCGGCGATGCCGGCCGGCCTCAGCTCGTCCGGCACGCGCTTGCCCGCCCGCTTCATGGCGTGGCCCATATCGACGATGCGGCGGAGCGTGGCGGCATCGATGCCGTCCAGATCCAGGAAATGCCGGGGCGCCCGGGTCGTCATGCCAACCTCACGGGCCGATTATCGGGCCGCCTGGGGCAGACGCGCAAGCGCCCGTCCGAGCCGGGCCACGGCCTCGCTCAGCTCGTCCTCCGTGACGTTGAGCGGGGGCAGGAGGCGCACCACGTTGTCGCCGGCGCCGACGGTGAGCAGCTTCTCCGCCATGCAGGCGTCGACGACCTCGCCCAGGGGC